>NZ_JAAAHR010000048.1:0-50610 GCF_009908215.1 Nonomuraea sp. K271
CCCCTCCCCCGCCCCGGCTACTCTCTCGCCATGGTCACTCGCGCAGACATCGGCGTCATCGGCGGCTCGGGCTTCTACTCCCTGCTGGACGACGCGGAAGAGATCGAGCTCTCCACCCCCTACGGACCGCCGAGCGATGTCGTCACGGTCGGGCGCATCGGCGCACGTTCCGTGGCGTTCATCCCCCGGCATGGCCGCAACCACCGTTTCCCTCCCCACCGCATCCCCTACCGCGCCAACCTCTGGGCGCTGCGCTCACTCGGCGTGCGGCAGGTGCTCGCGCCCAGCGCCGTGGGGTCGCTGAAGGCCGAATACGGCCCTGGCACCCTGGTCGTCCCCGACCAGCTCATCGACCGCACCTCAGGCCGCGTCCAGACCTATTACGACACCGATGGTGCCGTCCACGTCCCGTTCGCCGACCCCTACTGCCTGTCCGGCCGGGCCGTGGCCGTGCGAGCCGCCGAAGCCGGCGGCTGGGAGACCGTCGACGGCGGCACGCTGGTGGTGATCGAGGGCCCGCGCTTCTCCACGCGAGCGGAGTCGCAGTGGTTCGCGGGCAACGGCTGGTCGATCGTCGGCATGACCGGCCACCCCGAGGCGATCCTCGCCCGTGAGCTGGCCCTGTGCTACACCTCGCTGTGCCTGGTGACCGACCACGACGCCGGGGTGGAGACCGGCCAGGGCGTCACCCACGACGAGGTGCTCAAGTTCTTCGCGCAGAATGTCGCCCGCATGCGCACTCTCGTGACCGAGACGGTGCAGGCGCTTCCCGAGGAGCGCGGCTGCCCCTGCCCCGCCGCCCTCGACGGCATCGACCACCCGTTCGAACTGCCGTGATCCAGACCTGGCTGAGCCGCTACGGCCGTCGCCGCCGTCTCATCGCGGCGGCGACGGCCGCGGTCGCCGTCCTGTCCGCCTACCTCGCCACGCGCCCCGCCGACGGGCCCACGGTGCTGGTGGCGGCGCGCGACCTGTCTCCCGGCCCGCTCGACCCCGACGACTTCAGCCCCGTCCCGTTCGACCACCCGCCGTCAGGAGCGGTGCGCACCACGCGGGCCGGCCAGGTCCTCGCCACCCCGATGCGCAAGGGCGAGCCGCTGACCGACGTCCGCCTCCTCCACTCCTTCCGCCTGCCGCCCGGCATGGTGGCCGCCCCGGTGCGCATAGCCGACGCCGCGGCGGTCGAGCTCATCACGCCCGGCTCCACGATCGGCGTGCTGGCGTCCTGGCAGGAAGGCCTGCCAGCCCGCCAGATCGCGTCGGAGCTGACGGTCCTGTCCATCCCGGAGCCCACGAGGGAGTCCGGCGACGACCACGGCGCCTTGATCGTGCTCGCGACCACCCTGACCCAGGCGGCCGAGCTGGCCGCCGCGCAGTCCGGCGGCCGCCTTTCGATCACCATCAATCCGGGTGGCGGCACGTGAGCGCGCCGCTACCATCCATCTGCATGAGTGGATTCAGGAAGTTCCTCATGCAGGGGAACGTCATCGACCTGGCTGTGGCCGTCGTCATCGGGGCCGCCTTCAACTCGATCGTGCAATCGTTCGTGAAAGACCTGCTCACGCCGCTGATCTCGGCCTTCGGCGGGCTGCCCGACTTCGCCTCGCTCAAGATCACGGTCGGCCGGTCCGACTTCATGTACGGCAACTTCATCAACGCGGTGGTGTCGTTCCTGATCGTCGCCGGCGTCGTCTACTTCTTCGTCGTCAAGCCCTACGCCCACGTCAAAGATCGTCTGACCGCCAAGGTCGAGGCGACGACCCGCGACTGTCCCGAATGCCTGTCGGAGATCCCCAAGGCCGCCTCCCGCTGCGCGTTCTGCAGCGCGGAAGTCTCCACCGTCTAGAGCACCGAGTCGATGTCGGGGTCATATTCCCAGTGCCACGGCTCGATTGGACCGGTGTAGGCCCAGGGAGGATGGAACCATCCATACCGCTTGGAGTTCTTCTCCATCCAGACAAACTCCGCCGTCCCCGCCCTCTCCACCCCGCCACACAGATCGACGGCCAGCCCGAGCCCGTGGTTGCTCCGCCCCGGCACCGCGGCGAACCCCGGCCGCCGGTAATAGACCGATTGCTGCTCGGCGAGGCTGCGGTAGGCGTCGGTCACGCACATCGACTTGCCGAACCGCTTGCGATACGCCTCGTTCAGGCTCACGAACGCGATGGTGGCGTCGGCTCTGAGACTGTGCCCCTTCTGCTGCAGGGGGCAGAGCATGCCCTTGGGGATCAGCCCGTTGGGATAGTTATCGGCCGTCGCCGCCCGCAGCGGGTTGCACCCCAGCGCGTCCCGCCCGACTTTGTCGACCTTGATGCCCAGCTTGACCAGCGCCGCGGTCACCGACCTCACGATCTTGTCCGACCGCTTGCGCAACGTGTCCACCTCGGCCGCAATCTGCGCTTCGGCCAGGAGGTTGCCGGCCCGCAACTCCTGCGCCTCAGCGGCCAGCCGCTCGGCCTCCTTGTAGAGCGTGCTGGTCTGCTCGACCGCCTGTTGCCGCATGTTCACCATGTGGGTCGCATCCGTCAACGCCCGCAGCGTCTTCTGATCCGACGTACCGGACAGAAACGGAAGCACCCCGTCCGCCGCCACCGGCTGCTCGTACATCAACTCGACCATCTCGGCCACGGGCCGCCGCATCACCGCGAGCCGACCCTCCAGCTTCTGCAGGGCGGTGAGCTTGGATGCGAGCTGCTTCTCCGAGGCGGCGATCTCCGCCCGCCGCTTCTCGAGGGCCTTGGTGGCGTCCTCGAGCTCCTTGGCCGACTTCTCGGCCTCCTGCCGCAACGCGGTCAGGCCGGAGGGATCACGCGGCTTGTGCACCTCAGCCCGAGCCTGCGCGGGCGGCGTAAGGAGGGAAGCCATCGCCATGACGACCGCGATCAGACCCGCTGACCGAGGGGCTGGCACGTTCGACTCCTCCGTTTGCAAACTCGTTACCGGGGTCAGGCACGCACGTTACTACAGCCCTCAGAGTGTCCGGAGCGAACTCCGAAGAGCTGTTATGAGACAAAAAACCCACTTTGTACGGTCAACCCACAACGCGCCCTACCTAGCAATCAGTACGCCGCCCACCGGTCCACGGTTCAGATCCCCGGCAGCAGCCCCCTATCAGCACCCGTCCCCGGATCCACGGCCTGCTGCCGATCCCGGCACAACTCCCACAACCACGTGTCCGCCCACTCCCCCGGGCACGACGCCTCCGTTTGCGCAGGCAGAGGCGTCACCCGCTCCTCGACCGCCACCCGCTCGGGCTCCGCCTTCTCCTCCGATTCCGGCGCGGGGACGACCGGAACCCGCCGAACCGGCTCAGCAGCCTCCCGGACAACAACCGGCACCACACCCTCGTACACCCGATCCGGATGCGCGGGGGCAGGCAACCGCACCGGTGCCAACACCGCCATCCCGCCACCACGCCCAACGCCGTAGTCGACACCGTGCCCAGCACCGGTCACCCGTACGTCCCGCTCGAACCCCTTCATCTCCCCCGCCAACAACCCACCGGCAAGGATCGCCGGCGCCAGCAACGCCCCGAACAACACAACGGGCCGCCGACGGTTACGCGCGCATCGCCTCCTGGTCACAGGCAGACGCTATCCACGCTTGCCGAGGCACAATCCGATCACTTGCCATGCCTTTACCGCAGCCCAGAACGCCCATAACCAACCCGGCCAAACTCACCCCGGCTCCACGTCCCACGCAGTGCCAGACTTTCGCTAGGCTTACGAGGGTCCGCCTCCGTAGCTCAGGGGATAGAGCACCGCTCTCCTAAAGCGGGTGCCGCAGGTTCGAATCCTGCCGGGGGCACGTATCTCCACCAGGTATTTTGGCCTCTGACCTGCGGTTTCCCAGCCGCAGGTCTTTTGCTTGTCAGGCCTCCGGTAAGCCGCCGGAGGCACCCATATGCAGCCGTAGGACAGAGTTCTGGGGACATATGGGGGATGATCTTGATGACGTTTCCCGAGGTCAGCCGCAGGTAGTGGGGACGGGCTGTCGCCGCGGGGGCGCTCGTCTCTAAGATCGGGGTCGTGCAGCGCCTCGCCCTCTTTGATCTAGACAGAACGCTCATCGACCTCGATGCCGCGTTCGCCCGGTGGGCTGAGGAGTTCGTCAGTCAACAGCACCTGGATCCCGAGGCTCTTACCTGGCTCGTCGGCCAGGATCGCGACACGCACCCACATCGAGAAGCATTCTTCAGCAGGGTGCGCGAACACTTCGGCTTGGCGGAGAGCGTCGAAGGGCTATGGGCCGGCTACCGCCGACGCATGCCCCACCTCGTGCAGTGCTACCCGGGCGTCCTGGCTGGATTAGCCGAGCTACGCGCCGCCGGATGGCGCGTGGGCATCGTCACCAACGGCATGGCCGACAACCAACTCGGCAAGCTCCAGCAAACCGGCCTGGCAGACGCGGTCGACGGCTACGCCGTGTCAGGGGTCGAGGGCATCCGGAAACCCGAGACCCGACTCTTCGAGATCGCCGCCCAGCGATGCGGGACCTGCCTCGACCGTAGCGGCTGGATGGTCGGCGACAACCTCATCGCCGACATCCAAGGAGCACAGTCAGCCGGCCTCCGTACCATCTGGGTCGATCGGGGAACCTCGCCAGAAGCCGAGCATCAAGCCGATCATGTCGTCACCGACATCACAGAGGCCATCGCCATCATGCATGACAGGTACAGCTGAAGGCGCATCGGTCGAAGGTGCGCAACCGAGTTGCGGAACTTGGTGCATAGCGGGCATACAAGGTGTACGCGGGAGTAGGGGTTAGGTAATGTCCGGAGCGTGCGCCCAGATACTCGCCGACTGTCTGTCGCTGCCGCAGCGCTCCTCTCTCTCGCGGTTGTCACTGGTTGCACCGGAAACGCCGAGAAGCCCACCTTGGACGAGGCGTCGAAGCAGCTCATCACGGACGGTGACAAATTACTGGCTTCTCAAGCGTTATCGTCTACGGGCTCGGCGACCGCGACTGAGAAAGCCGATCAAGACAGCGAAGCAGGTTGCCTGAAGGGTCAGGTTCAGCGCTTCTTCCGTGCACAAGGTGACCTCAAAGGTCCGCCTCAGGTGAAGTCGCCTGGCAGCGTGGTCGCTCTGATGTCGAGTTGGCTACGGCTGCGAAACTACGAAAAAATTGTGGATGACCTGGATCTTCGCGACGAAAACCTCGGCACGGCTGTGTTGCAACACCCAACCACGGGGATCACGTTCCTGATCACCGTACGCAACGGGCAGGAGCCGAACATCCTGATCGTCGGCAAGACCAGCTGCTACGAACGCGACAGTTGACCAAAGAGTCAACTCGGCATCTGTGCCGCCTCCATACGTACAAGTTGCGCCTGCTTACGAAGGCGATCAGCGGTGGTCGTGCAAGCATCTCGGAGTTGGCTGATCTCGCGGTGCAACTGCACGGCCTGAGTGGCGAATCGGTCCGCAGCCGGCCCTTTCCAGAACGTGTCGACCGCTTGGGGTCTTGCCAGCATGCCTGCGAACACCTCTTCCAGCGCTTCGGCGTAACGCATGAGGTTGGTGGCCAGCAGTTCCTTGTCGGCCGCCTGCTGGAAAAGCTGGCTTTGGCTAGGGATCGTCAAGCTCACCCTCCTCGTTGCTCCAGCGCCTTCTTCAAAGCATCGAAAAGCCGTCCACGGAACGACATCCGCACCACATTCCGTTGAGCCTCTGTCAACGGCTTCTGACCGTGTTCGGCCAGCGAATCATTCACCCAATCGGCCTGTTGTTGCACGATGCTGTCCGCGACGGACGCCGCCGTAGCAGGAGTCTTCTTGTCGAGATAATCTGTGATCAGCCCCTTGAAGCCGTCCTTGGCTTCGTCCAGTCCGGCGTCTCGGGCAGTGGCCACGGTGGCGTCCTGGATGGGCCAGTACTTGTTGGACAGCCAGGAGATGGGCAGCAGCGCGACGGTGGCGAGCCAGTCCGCGTATTCGTCGTCACTCCACTCCGCGTGGGTCGAGCCGCTCAACATCAGATTCGCCGCCCCACCCGCGAGAGCCTCACGCTTGGTGTATTCGGCCTGGACTGCTTCATCACCGAACGGCCGGAACCGGCCGATGTCCAAGCTCTGCGTGTAGTCCTGCGACGCTTTCATCAGCGTCTGCGCCGCGTCCTTGTCCTGCATCAGGCCGCCCATGAACCGGGAGGCCTCATCCGTGTGAACGCTGTCCCATGGCGACGTGGGAAACGTGGAGGGCAGGTCCGGCGAGTCGCGCTTCGACTGGCCGCGGGCGAGCTGATCGAGGTAGGGCCCCACGTACTTCGCCAGGGTCTCGCTGATCGGCGAATCATGGAACGTCCCCCACCCGCCGCCGATCCACGGACTGTCCTTCGCCCCCATCCCCCGGATGATGTTTACCCACGCCTGCTCCCGCACGCTGTCCACCCCGGCTCCCGGCTTCAACGCCTTATCCAGCACCCCAGCCACTTTCCCCTCGAACCCGGAGATGCCGCTCATCCGTACGCGCTGCGGGTGCAGCAACCAGCCCGCAGCCTCCTTGTTCTGGGCCAGTAGCGTCTGCAGTGCCTGAGGGTTGGCGTCGTAGGCCTCCACCAGCACGTTCAGGTTCCAGTTCTCGCTGGTCGGGAGATCGGCGGTGAGCGGACGGCCCAGCACTTTCAGGGCCACCTGGTTCAGCAGCTTGGTCGACGGTTTCGACATCGCGACGATCGCCGTCAGCACCCCGGGCTGCGTGGCCTTCATGAACGGGCCCTGCCACTCCTCGCCCAGCCTGCCGGCGCGTTCGGCGTTGGCGTAAGCCTCGGCCAGCGGCCCGAGCGTCTCACGGCCTTCCTTGATCGCGTTGGGCGACAGCCCTTTGTCCATGGCCGGGCCGCGGTTCTTCATCCAGTGCATGAACAGCGCGCGGAACTTCTCCGGCCCGAGGGCGGAAAGAACGGCAGCGGCGTAGGCGGGGTCGTTCAGCTTGCCTTTCATCACCGCGGTGGCCGCTGTCACCTTGCGCCAGCTCTCCACCGAACTCTCGATTTCATGCTTCCTGAGCGCCTCTGCGATGGGTGCCGCGTCTGCTTTCCCCTGCCGCGCGGCCTCGTTCTCGCTGCCGAACGTGAAGATCACGCTCATCAGGCCGTTGCCCGAGGTGGGGACCATCTGTTTGAGCGTGTCCATCCGCCACTTGAGGTCACGCTGCGTCTCGTCGAAGAACGCCCATGACCGGTGCATGGGAGTCACTCCCTGCTGGCCGGTCCACGCCTCGCCTGCTTCCGCGATAGCCGTCTCAAGACCATGTCGCGTGCTGGCCAGGACGTTCTTGCCGGTGGACATCTGCTGGACCAGTTGTTCCGCCCCTCGGGGGTCGATCCCGACGAACTCCCCCATGGACCCCTCCCAGAGGGTGCGCCTACAAGGGAGGAGTCAAACACAACAGCCAATGCCGGTAAATGCCTTCACACTTCCCTATAAGCAACCGGAATTACGCGCACCACGGCATCAATCGCCGTATTCAGGACGGACGTCGCACCCAAGCCAGCAGCGCGGCACTATCAGTAGAGGGAGTGACAGGCCCGATTGCGGATACGGAACTCGGGACGGGTAGGCGGGAACAGCTCGTCGCACTTCGCGGCGATCACCGGGGCCCATCGATTTCTGCCTGTTTCTCGTGGTTTCGTGTCTCGGGTGTCTCTCGCACGGCCGGCAGGGATCGCGGCCTTCGTGGGTTTGGCCTCTGAAGCGTTCCGATGAATCCGCCGTGGCACTGCCACGAGTGGCGATCGCCGAGAGGGCCTTGCCGGTTTCGCCTTCCTCTTCGTCGTGCTGGGCGTTGTCGAGGGCAATGCCCGGGGCGGGGGTGTCGCCGGCGAGGTAGGCCGGACCGAGGGCGCCGTGACGCTCGGTTGGGGGGTCGGTCGTGAAGCGGAGCTCGTTCGTGAGGAGGCGGTGTCTGTGCCCCATGCCATCGACCAGATGCCGAAGCCTGCGCAGGCGAGGAAACCGGCGATGAGCGCCGGCCGGACCAGCCGGTCCCGATCTCCGAGAAGTGATCGCTGCGGTGGGGTGGGGTTCGAGTACTTGCGCCAGCGCAAGGAGTCGGACACGGCGACAGGTCGGAGGCGCCGCCGGAGTGGCAAACCGTACGGCGGGCGCCGCGGCGGACGGGGCTCTTCAGTCGAAGGGGCGGGATGGTCTTGATCTTCGCGCATGATCCTCCCTACTCACTGCCCGTACTGTCAGCGTCCCGCAGAGGGGCTACGTCTAACGGGAACGACTCGGTAAAGGCAGCGGTGCAGACGAGCGGCCCCGGGACGGCCGGGGCCGGAGATGGATGAATGTGGGCTACATGTCCAGGGCGTCGTTGATCTTTCCGTTGATCTGCTCCTGCTGGCCGTCCATGCACTTCGCGTAGACGCGCAGCAGGACGTCAACGCTGTGCCCGGCCCGCTTGGCGACCTCCGGAGCCGGGACACCCGCGTTCAACCAGAGCGACACTGCCGCGTGGCGCAGGTCGTACGGCCGGGCGGCCAGCGACGAGGCGACCTGTGCCGGGGTTAGGGCGAGCTTCCGGGCCTGCTGCCAGACGTAGGAATGCGCCGAACTGGAGTAGGTACCGCCGGTTCTCGTGCTGAAGATCCTGCCGTCCTTGGCTGTGCCGAACTCGGCGATGTGCTCGCGGAGCATAGCGACCAGGACGGGCGGGATCGGGATCTCTCGTGTCTCCTTGTCCGCGCGGTGCTTCAGGCTGCGCGACTCGTGAGTCTGCCCGGAGTTGGTCCAGCGCTTCGTTGCCTGAGGTCGCGCCCGCTCCAGGACGATCAGGCCCCAGCCCGTCTCAGGCAGCGTGCAGTTGCTCAGCCGCAGGTCCGCCGCCTCCTCCGGCCGCAGCGCCGCGTAGTAGATGCAGCCGAACAACGCCTTGAGCCGGGGACCCCGGTTGCGCCCCACCTTGGGCACGGCGTCAAGGAGTTGCCGCGCCTGTGCTGGATTGACCACCGTGCGCGGATCGATGACCGTAACGGCCCTCGGCGCCGTCCATTTGATCTCGTCCAGCGGGTTGCTGCCGAACGCCTTCTGCTCCACCGCGTGCTCCAGGAGGTGATGGAGAACGGCGCGCTTGCGCCGTACCGTGTTCGCCCCCGCCGGAGCGCCGGCGAAGGTGATCGAGAGGGCGTCAAGTGCCGTACGCAGAACGTGCGGCTCCTTCAGCGCGGACAGCGGAACGGATGCCCGCTCCAACCAGCCGAGAGCCGCGGTTTGGGCCGCAGTCAGGCTGGGCCGCCTCTTCTCCGGGATGAGTGCGTAGATGCGCAGGACCTCTCGCAGTTCTCCGGGAGCAGGACGGCGCGGCGCGTCGGTCACCAGAGCCGGGACCAGCGACAGGAGCGCGTAGGCGTCCGTCTCCCGGGTGCGGGCCGCCGAGGCGTTCCAGCGGCGCAGCACGTACGCCTGAGCGAACTCGAAGAACGTCGGCCCGGAGGACGCACGCGCGAGCGTCGACACCGGCAGGCCGGTGGCTACGTCGAACTCCTCCCCCGCCTTCGCCGCCTGCCGCAGGTCGGACAGGAAGGCGTTGGCCAGGCCCTTCGTACGGAAGCTTCTGGACCTGGGCTTGCCCGCGACGCGCCAGCGGGCGATGAACGTGGGTGTCTCGCGGTCCGTACGGTGCTGGACCCCGCCGAGCTTGACGTCGTACGTGGTGTTCATGCCGCCTCCCGTCGCGAGTCCAGCCAGGTGATGAGGTCGCTCCGCCAGACGCGGAGTTCGAGGTTGGGCAGCTGCACGCACACCGGCGCACGGCCGAGCTCGCGCCAGCGGTAGAAGGTGCGGCGGGAGACCCCGCCCAGTTCGGCGAGGACCTGCGGAACGGTCAGCAGCTCGTCACTCCTGCTCATGGGCGATCACCGCCACTGCTCGGAAGGCGGGTGCCGGTGAGCGCCGCCGCGAGGACCTGTTCGCCGATGGAGAGGCCCTGACCGGCGTACTCCCAGTGGGCGACGACGAGCACGGTGTCCTCGTCGAAGAGCGGTAGCCGTCCGGTGGTGATCTCCTCGGCACGCATGTGTTCCTCACGCGCGGCGCGGAGCTCCCCGAGGGTGGTCGAGTAGCGGCGGCTCTTGGTGGAGAAGTGACCGCGGAAGCCGAGCATGTGAGCCCACTGGACGAGCCTCAGGTCGGCCAGCTCCGGGTGAGCCCCCAGACTCATGCAGGCGGCGATCAGCCGGCGGGCGTGCTCGCGGACAGGCAAGGCGTCGAGGTTGTCGAGAGGCTGGATACGCCGATCCAGCGTGCCGACGCATTCGGCGGCCTTGGTGGCGTACTTGGCGATGTACGCGGCAACGGCCTGTTCGGTGAGATCGCCGTCCATGGTGATGCGACGGACGTCGAGTTGGGTGCCCCAGCGGAAGCTGCGGCTCAGCGGCTTGACCTCCGCCGTGACGACCGCCGCCGCATGCCGAGCAGCCAACGCCAGAGCATCGGCGGTCGCCCAGGCAGGTGGCGGCGAGGACGGGCCTTCAGGACCGTCGAGGCGGATGACGGCGTGGAAGTGGACGACGCCGCGGCGCTGGTATTCGGCGACTTTGGCGAAGGAGATCGTCACCTGCTCGCGCAGCGCCTTGACCGTCAGCCCGTTGAGCCGGGCGAAGCGACGGCGCAGCGCCAGCGTGAAGCGTCGCCACAGCTCAGGGCTGATGGCGTTGAACAGCACCGACCCCTCGTAGTCGTAGCAGTCCGGGCACAGCGGCTCGCCGAGCCGCTGATCGTCGGCGCCGTGCCGGTCGGTGCAGGACATGACCCGCCCGTGCGGGCAGGTCTCGGCGGCGCGGCGAGCGTGGCAGGGCAGGACCTTGCCGTTCCTCTCCCGCCGCGCGTGGACCGCTCCAAATGAGGGAGCCGTGAGAGTCACGAACAGGCATGGGTGAGCGCTGACCGTCTCCGGCACGCCCTTGCCGCCGACCAGCCCAGCCCGGACGAGTTGGTACGTGTCGGCCCGGTAGACCTCGGCGCAGGCCGGGCAGCGGGAGACCCGCCGGGTCTTGCACGGCACGCGAAGGATGCCGTTGGGTTCGGTTCGGGTGGTGTAGCGGTGCAGGAGTCGGCCGGTGGCGCGATCGTAGTGGTCGACTTTGCCGTGGAGGTGGATGGGCTGGCGGCAGCCGCCGGTGCGCTTGATCTGGCAGGCCCAGCGGTCGTAGTCGGGCTGGTTGAGCCGGTGGATCATCCCGGCCACAGCATGAGAGTGGGCAAGGTTGGGCAAGATGGGTTCCGTCCTATCCAGTGACGCTGGTGTGGATGGCCCCCGGCCTGGCGCGGATCTTGGCGGATGTGTGGCCAGGCGGGGGGCGCTGCGGCTATGCGCCGTGGTTGTCGATGCCGGTGCCGTGGCAGTCGGCGCAGGTCTGGTCGTCTGTGAGTCCGGTGCCGTTGCAGGTGCAGCAGCGGTAGTGCGCGAGCGTGGTGTCCATGGCGGTCACCGGTTGTCGCGCGGAGCGACGCGGACGTAGACGCGGTACTTACGCGGGTGGGCCCGGTCGGGGAACGCCCTGGACATCGCGGTGACGGTGAAGACCTCACGCAGGTGGGTCAGGCCGAGCGCGATCTCGGCGCGGTTTCCTTCGAGGCGGATACGCATGTTGTTGTTCTCCTTAGGCATTGGGCTTGATGCAGCCCCGGTAGCTGCTCTCGGCGTCATAGAGGGCACGGGCTGCGGCGGGGATCGCCACGGCGCGGTATTCGACGGGTCCGAAGTGGATGGAGGTGGCGTAGTGGTCGTACGGGGAGTTCCCGGCATCGACGCGGGAGCCGAGGATGACGGCGATCCGGTCGATCTCGGCGCGTAGGTCCTCGTCTTCGGCGCGCTCCGGAATGTGACGAAGGGTGAGGCCGGACGAGGTCGGCACGTCCGGGTGGGTCTCCAGGAAGATGGCCAGGTTGAGCAGGCCGTTGATGAGAGCTCTGCGGTGATCTCTCATGATGGGTCCTTTCATGAGGCGTCTGCTGTGGCCAGCAGGGTGCGGAGCAGGTCTGAGGCGAGTTGGTCGGACACGCCCAGCCGGGACCGGAGGAGGTCGCGGGTGATGGGCTTGCCGTGCTTGGTGTGGTGTTCGGCGGCGACGCGGCGGGCGTAGTCGACGAGTTGCGGGTCGGGTGCGGGTCCGTCGTTCTGGCTGTTCTCGTCGGCGGGGACGAGCGCGGGACGGTCCGCAGGCGGGACGGCTTGCGTTCCCTCCGGGACGGGCGGGGACGCCGTTGCCCAGGTCGAGGACGTCCGCGGGACGTCCGGGGACGGTTCGGTACGGCTTACGGTGGCGCGGCGTTCGAGCATGGAAATCGCGACGAGGAAGGCGCCGGCGGGTGTGGCTGCGGTGATCCAGCCCCAGACGGTCGGGGCGGCCTGTTGCAGGTTCGCGGCCAGGGACAGGACGATGCCGCCGGTCAGGACGAGGACCGGCCAGGAGACCGGGCCGCGCCGTGCTTTGCCGGTCTTCCTGTCGCGCTGCCGTTCGCGGGCGGCCATGACGCAGGTCAGGTCGATACAGATGGCGACGGCCCAGGCCATCCAGCCGTGCTGGCCGTTCTCCGTTGCGGTGTCGCGTATGTGGGTGAAGGAACCGGCACCGGCGATGGCGGCCAGGACGAGCACGGGCCCGGTGTCGAGCAGCCAGGCGGCGAAGCGGCGCATCTCGTTCCTCCTCTCGGTACGTCAGGCGGTCTGCGAGTCGGGCGTCTGGTGAGGGTGGACCGCCATGACCTCGTCCCAGGACGGCGCGAGGTCGGCGTAGAGGCGGGCGGCGTGTTCGGCGGCCTGCTCGCTGACGTAGAAGGAGCGGGCCCGGTACCACTGGCCGTCCTGCGAGGCGACGATGGCGACGCCGGGTGTCTCGGCGGCGATGGCGCGAGCGGAATCGAGCGCGGCGGGGTCGAGGTCGCCGAGCGTCATGGTGGCGGTCTCGGGATCGTTGACCCGATGGCAGATCCGGCCGGAGCACTGGGAACGGAGGGCTGTCACGCCGGGCCCGAGGTCGGAGCCGATGCGCTGACCGCAGCAGAACAGGTAGATGCCGAACGCCCGCCCGAGCTGCGCCACCCGTAGCAGCGCGGTCGAGGTCTTGGCGACCTCCTCCTTCTCCGACTTGTCGGCCATCAGGTACAGCTCGGCCAACTCGTCCACCAGGACCACGACCGGCACCGGACGCACCCCAGGCGGAAGCTGCCAGATGTTGCGCGCCGAGGCCATCCGGCACACGCCCATGCGATCGGTCATCAGCGTCACCAGGTCGTCAAGCAGACCGCCACACTCGGCCCTGCTCGTGGCCAGCGCCGACAGCCGCGAGGCGTACGGCGTGAACTCCACCCCGCCCTTGAGGTCGAAGCCGACCAGCGCCACCGGCTGTGGCGCCAGGCCGACGATGAGCGCGTTGGCCAGGTTGGACTTGCCGGACTGCGTGGCCCCCGCGTTGATCCAGTGCGGGACGGTCCTGAAGTCGACGACCCAGGGCCCGCCTGTCTCCAGGCGTCCCACAGTGACCTTGAGCAGTTCGGTGGAGGGCGGGAGTTCGTCGACCTTGACGAGCGGGTCTCGCATGGTGGCGGCCAGTCGTACCCGTCCCGGCTTGTCGGATGAGACGCGCACGGCGTGCACGCCCCAGGAGTGCGCCAGCCGTTCGGCGACATCGGCGTAGTCGGCAGGGATCTGCCCTTCCAGCGTGTGGAGGGTGACGCGCCAGCCGTGGCGGGTCGGCATGGGCAGCCACATGAACGGTGCAGTGTCCACGGCGATGCGCTGGAAGCGGCGCCTGACCCGGACGACGCCGGTAGAGGCCACCATGCCCGGAACGGTGGTGAACCAGAAGCGCTGCCGCTTCTTGGTCAGACCGCAGCCGAGGGCGACCTTGCGCCAGGAGGCACGCACGCTGATCGCGGTCAGCGGGAAGCCGATGGCGAGCCAGAAGGAGCGGTAGTGCCAGCGGCGCCAGGCCCAGAGCCCGGCCGCGACAGCGGCCAGGGCTCCGAGCATCGTGAGGAAGTGGTCAGACACTCGCGGCCTCCTGCTGTGGGAGCAGGGCGGTGGCGCGGTAGCTGATGCCCCACTTGCCGGCGATCTCCCAGACGTAGCCGAGCATGCCGACCGCGTTGACGGCGTCTCCTGCGGTGATGGGCGGCTCTCCGCTGATGCCGATCTTGACGAGCTCGATCCGGCCGAACTCGTCCTCGACGGAGACGGTGACTTCGTAGACGGTGTTGCCGTTCTTGTCGGTCTTGATCTCGCCGGTGTCGCGGTTGAGCACCCGCGGGCGCGGGGCCTTCACGCAGGTGATGGTGAGCTTGCTGGTGTCCACAGGGATGGGGACGGTTCGCATGGTGTGGTTCCTTCGTTCGTTCGGACTCTTGGAATACATAGAACGCTTAGAATTCTAAGATGTCAAGGGCTTCCACGAAGACTTGGTTGGCATGTCGCGTCGGCTGTGCTCAACTGGAGGGGGCACGCAACCTCGCGGAAGGCATCGAATGGTCGAGAAGACCGGTCGCCCCGGCTACCTCCAGATAGCCGACGACCTTCGCACGCAGATCAGGACGGGCTCACTCGCGCCCGGTGCTGCGCTGCCATCGACCGCCCAGCTCTGCCAGCGCTACGACGTGTCCGCCAGCGTGGTCAAAGCAGCGATCAGCGTGCTTCGCACTGAGGGCCTGATCGTCGGCCAGCAGGGCAAGGGCGTGTTCGTTCGCGAGGACGCCGCCGCGCCGGCCGAGGAGCCGGCCTCGTCCGAGGTCATGGAGCAACTCGCTCAGATGAGGAGCACTCTGGCGACTCTCGGCGACCGGATCGCGGATCTTGAGAAGGCCGTGTTCCAAGGGCCGAAGCGATCTCGCTAACCCGGCAGGCCAACTCCTCCATTTCAGACCGAATGGCCTGAAGCTCGTCGATTATTCGCTGGTTTGCGGTCACTCCGGCACCCCTTTTCTGGTCGGTCGTTATCCCGGCGGGGATGCCGTTAGTTCATCGCGTATCAGCGCTGGTGAGTATCACGGAGCGTTAGCTAAGCTTCTGCATTGCTGCCTGCACGGCGGTTACACATGCGCTTACACATGCGCGCTCCTCAAAGTGCGCAAAAAGGATGCGATGAAGACAATTCACCGCCCCGGATGGCAACCTCTGGTCCTGCGCCAGCACCGCGAAGCACACGGGCTCACCCTCGAAGCTGCAGGTGACCAGCTCCGCCATGTCGCCAGCCGGCACGGCCTGACCGCGCCAGCCGCCAACTTCCAGACACTATGGGCACATGAGCAGGGATCGGTATATCCCGGGCCTCACTACCGAAGAGCGTACTGTCTCCTATATCAGGCAAATGAACCTACTCTGGGTTTCCGCCTGCCGCTCCCCGGTGAAATAACCGAGGTGGAAAATTCCATCTCGGATTTGCCTCAACCCACCGACCCCGCCACCGACAACGCCGCAGCCCAGGTGATCGAACAAACGCTGCTCAAAGTCTCGGGCGCCCCGTCCAATGCCGAGCAGAACGCACTCCTCAACCGCGTCGTGGACGCCTGGCGACGCCGCCACGGGCAGGGCAGCCCCAAGCCGATCCTCACGCTCGTCGGCGGCTACGCCGGATCGGGCAAGACCGAGTTCTCCCGCTTCCTGTCCGACATCACCGGCTGGGCCTTCCTGGACAAGGATTCACTGACCCGCGCCATGGTCGAACGCCTGCTCGTCTCCCTCGGCGGCGACCCTCACGACCGGCACACCGAGCTGTATCTGAGCGAGGTCCGCCCTCTGGAGTACCGGTGCCTGATGGAGACCGCGTTCGACAACCTCAAGGTCGGCACCTCGGCGATCTTGTCCGCCCCGTTCATCGCCGAGCTGGCCGATCCGGATTGGGTCTGCCGCCTGACCAACCGGTGTGCGGCCAGGGGCATCGACGTGGCGGTGGTGTGGGTGCGGTGCGACCCCGAGTCCATGCGCGAGTACATCGAGTTCCGGGGAGCTCCCCGTGACGCCTGGAAGCTCGACAACTGGCAGACGTACGTCAGCGGCCTCGACACCGAGACCAGCCCGTCCACCGCGCACATCACCGTGGACAACCGGCTCGGCGCCGCTATCAGCCTGGCCGACCAGACCCGCGAGACGCTCAAACGGATCCTCGCATGATGGGCATCGTGCTGTACGGCCCGCCCGCCAGCGGTAAGACCTCCATCACCGTGGCCCTCGGCGAGGTCGACCCGAAATTCACGCTGGTGCGCAAGCTCAAGGCGGGAATCCGGCGCGGCACCGAGTACGAGTTCGTCAGCTCCCAAGAACTCGCGCGGTATCGGGCCGCCGGCCGGTTGCTGGTCGAATCTCACCGCTACGGCAACACCTACGCCATCGACCGTCACCACATCGACCAGCTCACCGCGGCCGGGCAGGTGCCGATCGTCCACCTGGGCAACATCGCCGACATCCGCCGCCTGGTTCAGCACGCGGCCTGGCACGTCGTACTTCTGTGGATCCCGCGTCAGGTCTGCGAGCAACGCTCGCGCCAGCGCGGCGACAGCGACACGAAGCAGCGCCTCGAGGCATGGGACGAGACACTGGCCGACCTGCACGCGAACGATGACGGCCTGTTCCGGTGCCGTTTCCGCACAGACGAGGCCACGCCACACGAGATCGCCAAGCAGACCGCCGACGCCTTCTACACGCAGCGCGGGCACCACGTCGTCACTGCGCCTGACCACTGAGGATCTGCAACCACAGCGCTTGAGCGGCGCGAGCGGGCATCCACGCACTCTCAAGGACCGTTGCGGGGTTCCTGATCTGGTGGTGCCGGACGAACCACAGCCCGCCTGCCGTGCAGAGCTCGAACATCGGGTACGTGCACCCGCACGTGTGATCGCGGATCCGCAGCCGGTCCGCCCGCTTCAGACTCGGGGTCCACTCCACGCGTACGGACCCCGCTTGCGCAGGCGCCACGTGAGGACCGTGATAGTCGAAGTGCGGAGGCGGGCCACCACTCACGACCTCACCGCCATCCGAGTCTGGTCACGGAGCAACGACACGAAGGTCTCGGCATCGTTGGCACTTACGGTCTGCCGCAGGCCCTTGTCGATGTCGGCATTCCGGAGGTGGACACCGCGCCGGGTCGCGTAGAACACGCCCGCATCACTACAGAACAGCGACCAGGCCGGGAACGCCGCGCGAAGAACGTCGAGGTCATAGCTGGGCATCGCCATAGCGTCACTGTAACCAGCCCTGTACAAGCCTGTCCATGCCATGCCAAGACATGGGTCGAAACGAGCTGTATGTGCAGGTATCTCTATGGTTGGAGGGTGATTGAGTTCGAGCCCGATCGCTTCAGGTGGGAGCAGATCGCCGACATCCTCCGCCAGCGCATCAGCGACGGCACTTACCGGCGCAAGCACCTCCTGTCCGAGGTGCAGCTCATGCAGGAGTTCGGCGTCGCCCGGGGCACCCTCCGCAAGGCCATGCAGCGGCTACGCGATGAGAAGCTCATATACACGATCCCCAATCTGGGCAGCTTCGTCGGCCAACCCACCGAACCCAAGGTCCCTGGTGACAAGCCCTCCAGCGACCAGCCCTGACTAGGCAGAGTCAGCCGGCAATGGGGTGGCAAGTCCATCCCTCAGACCGCCATCCGCGTAACCATCGAAACTCCCACCGCCGCGGCGAAGGCCCGCACCAGCCGAGCGCCACAGCCAGGACGTCAAGCATCAACCGGACTACGTCACGACCAGTGAGCCGATAACCACAGCTCAGAGGCATGGTAGATCGACCGGATGAGGATTTTCTCTACGTCTTCAAGGGCAGGCCCGCCTGCGGCGGCCTGCCGCGCGTCGGGCGGTCGCTGGCCGCGCTGCGGCTCTCCGGCCGGTCGCGACCAGCGCTCGCCCCCACGCTCAAGCCGGCCATGCTGCAGACCTCCTCATAGGCTCCGTTGGCTCAATCCCAGCGGCGTGACGCCGATTCGTCAGCCAGAATCGCTACAGGGTCTGGCCGCTTTCTGATAGAACATCCAACATGCCCGCTGACGAAGCGCGTCTTCTAGCTGAGCTTGACGAGCACCGCCGAGCTGTTGACACTGACTACTTCGATTTGTCGTTGCGTGAACTTGTCCGCATGATCGATGAAAGCGAAGTACGTATAGCTCCAGCATATCAGCGTCAATTCCGCTGGAATGAGGCGACACAATCTGCGCTTATTGAATCCTTTCTTCTTGGCCTTCCCGTCCCGGCTCTTTTCGTTGCCACCAACCGTGATGCGACGTGGGACGTCGTTGACGGCCTGCAGCGCATTTGCACCGTGCTTCGCTTTATGGGAGTAGATGCGCCAGAGTCAATTAATTTCAATTTCAGTCAGTCGCCGTTGGTGCTGAAGGATTTGAAAAGTCTAGAGTCGTTCAATGGTATCGGTTTCGCAGACCTTCCTCGATCAATACGCATGACTCTTGAGCGGCGCTATTTGCGAGTTCAGGTCCTAAGCGACAAGTCCGATCCAGAAGTTCGGTACGAACTTTTCCGCCGACTAAATGCTGGTGCTGTCGCTCTGACACCCCAAGAGATTAGAAGCTGTATCTTTAGAGGGCCATTCAACGACCTCATCGAAGAGTTGGCCAACTATCAGCCCTATCGATCACTAGTGAAGCTTCAGCAGGCGAACCAGAATAATGGCACAAAAGAGGAAATAATTCTCAAGTTCTTTGCATATCTTGAGCGGGCGGAAGAGTTTAACGGGAGAGTATCTGAATTCCTCAACTCATATATGAAGGACCGTATGAACGATAGCCATTTGGATGGCGACAGAAAGCTTTTCAGGGAAACGGTTGATCATATAGTATCAGTGACGCGAGGCCCGTTCCTGCGCCCCCCTGTGGCCGTGACCCCTATGAACCAGTTGGAAGCGGTCATGATTGGTGTTGGTAGGATTATTCGCGATGGCGGTCGTCCTGGCATGCCACAAGCAGGCTGGCTTAAAGACGAGGAACTGGTTCACTTCAGCACGCGGGCAACAAACACGCGCGCCATGTTGTTGAATCGAATTCGACGCGCACAAGAACTATTCTCCTGAGATGTATGCCTCGATAGAAAGAGTCTTCGAGGAAGCCAACCAAAACCTGCAGCGCGAACGCCGGCGCCTTGAGCTTCTGCAGCAATCAGCTCAAGAGCTGGGCAGTTACGACCAGGACGGGTTCGCTGCGATGGGACGCGCACTATCGTATGTGGTTATGGGTGGTGTGCTAGAGAATCTCATGCGGGACCTACCGTCGGCTATAGCTGCCGATCTGGTTGCCCTCAGAATATCGCGTAGCAGACTACCAATAGGACTCCTTTCTGTGCTCGACGCCGCTCATTTCCGTAGGTGTAGCGGTGACAC
This sequence comes from Nonomuraea sp. K271, assembly GCF_009908215.1. NCBI lineage: Bacteria > Bacillati > Actinomycetota > Actinomycetes > Streptosporangiales > Streptosporangiaceae > Nonomuraea > Nonomuraea sp. K271. The sequence goes on from NZ_JAAAHR010000048.1 coordinate 19,328, forward strand.
GGTACAAGCGCTCATTGCTCGCGCCAGTCTATTGCGAAGCGCTTCGAATCATGCCACGGACGGTCGGCTAGTTGAAAACTTCAGCGATTTACTCAAACTAGCCGATGGCTCCACGGTCGGAAGCAAGAATTTCGAAGCTTTGTGGATGCTGTTTGATATGCCGGGGGATTGGCGGAATATCCCTCAGGACCTCCTTCTTGTGCAGGAGATAACAGCAAAGAGAAACGATGTTGCCCACTGGTTGCAGGACCCAGTCGAAGTGGGAAGAAGTAAGCGCCCCAGCGCCCTCATTAAAATGGTCGATCAACTTACTCAGTTGCTAGACCATGTTCTTCTAAGCCTTTGCTATTGGTTTGAGGATAGATTGACACAATAGTCCTGCCGCGCCGCTTCCGGTGCTCGGGCCTGGCGGCCCTGCGCTCCGGGTCGGCTTGCCACCGGATACGCGGGTTGCTGTGGTCTGCTGTACAGCAGGGAAGTACAGCAACGCCGCCTCACGCAGCCTGATCGTCCCGTACGGCGTCACACGGTTGAGCAGCGGCGCCGGCTCTCGACCACGGCCCTCCGCTTGACTCGTAATGAAGTGGCTTGGGGGCTCGAGTAGGTAGGCTACAATGGCATCCCTCCTCTACTCCGCGCGTACGGTCACGTCTGCGCGCGATGCGTGGAAGGTTAGGTACAGCCTGAAGGTGTAAAGGGAGAACAGGTCGGCGCCGTCCCAGTCAAAGAGGTCGACCTGACCAGGAAGAGCATCGGGGTGAGCGGTCACGCAGTCATGGCCCTCCTGATCCTCGCACCACTCGACGAGGCGGACATCCTCAAACCGGAAGACCACGACAGGCGTCTTCAACAGCTCGGATGGAGCCCACTGTGGACCGTAGACAAACTCCAGCATCGGCGGCCTGCCGGGCTGGTAGGTCAGGCGTCTGAAGTCGGTGTCGTGCAGGTAGACGTGGGCACCGTCCTCGGTCCAGAACTCGTACAGTCCTGCCTTGGAGGTGACGCCACGATGCTCGTCCTTGGTCACGCCGGCGAACTGAGTCACTGACATGAGGACATGGTCTCGCACACCTGAGTGATCTTGGAGCTCCTTATTAGCTGGTGACAGCGGTGCTAACTGCAACGTCCCCACACGCGGGCTCACCACAGCCGCCGGCCACACCTTCCTCACCACGGTCTCGATCAGCCGAGCAGCGTGATCGGCCCGCCTGAAAAGCGGAAGATCATACTGCCGTGCCACTTCCGGTGCCAATGACGGTGGGCAGGTCACGCCCCATCGGCCGGAGCCGCGTGGGATGCCTTTCGGTGCAGGATCTTTGAGATCGTTCCGTCCGGAACCGCTGCCTGCGGCGACCGGCCTGCAGGGCATGACCGCCTCTGATAGAGCGGAACCGTGGGCCGATCGCGGGGAATTTGGAGGCGTCAGGTCCCGCTGCGTTAAGGTGTGCACGCATATTCGCGACACTTCAGGGGTGAGGGGGAAGCAGAGCCGTGAGCTTGGCCACCAGCTCATCCGCGCTGGCTTTGTGCTCGGGCATGTCAACCGCGATGCGCACGGCGACTGCCGTTAAGGTGCCGGTGTCGTAGTTGATCGTACGAGCTATGTACTCGGGTTGGTGGTGATGATCGAGGCCCTCCGCTCCAGCTATGGCGAAGTCAAGAGCGTGCCGGGAGACGCCGAGCCGCTCAGCGGCCAGACCAGGTCGCGCCCGAAGAGCTTGAAGCAGGAGCACCTCGGGTGCATTGTCACCCGGCAAATACGCCAGGTGATCTCCGCTGAATTGCTGCCGTGCGTCACCGTCGAGCACGCCAATCACCCGGACACCGAGCTCGTGCTTGGCCAGAGTACGCACCCCACGCTCCAGGAACGCGCGCCGGCTCTCTCGGGAGTCCACCGCGACGTTGAGTTCCTGACTCAGCGCTTTGACTCCCAGATCCACTTTGCCGTCACCGCCGACCTTGGCAGCACGAACCTGGCCGATCAGACGCGGCGCGTGCACGGCGATGATCGTTTCAAGCAGGTGAACGGCCAGATCGTCCTCCACAAGCGCGAGGACCCTTGGCAAGGGGTCGAGCCCCAGCGCGCGCACCGCCGCGGAGTGGTATTCCGCCGCAGCGACGTGAATCTCAGCGACCGACCGCTCCATGACACGTAGTGAAGAGGCCGGTAGGCGAGCGACGAACTCCGCCGAATGAGAGGCAATCACCACCGAGAGCTTCCTCTTCACGGCCCGGGTGGCGATGACATCGAGCAGGTGCGCGCGAGCGCGCGGGGACAGGAAATTTTCGGGTTCGTCAAGCAGCAGAATCTGACCCTCGCTGGCACGTTGCACTAGGGTGAGAATGACGCATGCGGCGAGCTCGCCAAGGCTCATTTCGGCTGGGCCGTAAGAACGTCCGCCGTAGTGGAGTGTGAAGTGGCGCCAGGTATCGGACCGACCGTCGTCGCGACTAACTTCTCTTAGCTCTGCCTTGGAATAGTCGCGGCCGAGAACATAGCGAAGGCGGAGGATCTCTTCCTCCAACGTCAGAGGCTCCGCGCTTTCCAATCGGTCGGACAAGTCAGGAGAGGCCGCCTGCTGAAGGATGTCGAAGCACTCTCGAGCGAGATCCACATACTGGCATTTAGCGCGTCCCCGCATCACGTCGTGCGATACAGGTGGCGTCGCACCGTAGAGGTCATAGAGATCCGTGGTGACCACTGAATGGTCGCCATCGGCGAGATGGGCTGCCAGCGCCTTGAGGAACTGGCTCTTACCCACCCCACTGGCACCGCACAGCACGGTCACTCCCGGAGCGATCGATGTCTCGAGGTATCCAAGATGAGGATGGCCCCCTACATAGACATGGCGCAGAGCGGAGACCGCAGTGCTCTCATGGAGTGCGCGATAGGTGAAGTCCAGCTCTGTTGCCTTCATACCCACCGCCCCCAACCCGTCTTCACCACGAAGCGATTGAGCACGGAACGCGTGTTCGTGCCCTCGCTGATCTGGTGCACGAGCTCCAGCAGTTCCGGCGTCGGAGTCGTCTCTCGAGCAGGAGAGCCGCCGTGTGCCACGAGCAGCAGCCAGAGGATAATATCCCTGATCATGATGGATTCGAGGTGCCTGGCATCTATAGCCGCTGCCTCGTTAAAGGCCGCCAGCAGCTTTGGATAGGGCAGCTGGCGGAAGGCAGGCCGGACCTGCGGTGAGGTTAGATCGAGTCCAGCTTTGAGTCGGCGGCGTTGGGGTTCGAACCACTCCATCACGGCACCGAGATAATGCACCGCGCTTTCGCCGAACCGCCGCCGCACATGAATGATCACCAGAAGCCATGACAGCAGGGTTGCCTGGCTAAAGCGCACCCCCTCGTTGTCCATTGCGGGCATGGTCAACAAGTCTCGAAGAGCAGCCATCACTTCCTCCAGCGCACCGGAAGCCACCGGATGACCGGCGCGAACTCTGGAGGCGAAATCTTCGTCTACAGCTGCGAGATGGTTCTGTTCAGCGGCGACCAAAGCTCGCGTCACCACATCGTCGTAGACCAATGCCGTGTTGGAGAAGCCAAGCCTAGGACCATCCATGCCCCACTGCAGCGCAGCGTCGGCGACCAACTCATGTGCCTGCTCGCCCAATAGCCCGGATTCTTTCAACAATCGTTGTTCTGAGGTCAGGCGGTCGTTGTCGGCAAGCCGAAAAAGGGCGGGGCGAACGGACTCAGGCGGCAAGTCACGTAGTTCAACGACCGGCACTTGATAGTCATGAAGAGCCTGTTGCAGCCCGGCAGGTAGTTGACCGAAGCGGCGTCCGTCGTTCTCGCGGAGCATGCGATCGGCCGGCGCGACGAAGCCGTCGAGCGCGAACTGGCCTTGCACGAAGTCACGCAACGCCGCGAGCCTCCGACCACCATCGATGACCCTCGATCGCCCGGCTTCCGTAAGCGTATAGACGGTGCCGATCGGCCAGCCGCGTAGCACGGAATCGACCAGCAAACGGCGGCGCGCCAAAGTCCAGTCGGGACTTCCGGTGCGGCCCTGCTCTAGTCGGAGGTCGCCTGCGCTCAGCTGCAGCAGCAGCTGAGCCACCGTGTGCACCCGCGGCTTGACTGCCTCCCGCTGGGTATGGGAAGTGGCCACCGTTAGACCTTTCGGTTGGTGCCTGACTCAGTAGTGCTCGGCGATGTAGGCATAGGCCCGGGCGAACAGTTCCTCGTCATGATGCATGCGGTGGGCATAGAGGATCTTGCGTAGAGCTCGCTTCACCTCTCGCTCGCCCCTCGTCGTGCGTTGCCAGCCTTCCCAGCGCATTCCCATGACAATCCGGTCAATCTCCTCCACCACCTGCTGCACGTCAGCAGGTGTCTCCCCATCTCGGCTCGCTTGCTCGAACAGTCTTGTGAGTGCCTCCCGCCCAGATTCAGTATTACGTTCGAGACTGACAGTTTCTGTGCTGACGGTGCCTGTCGTCGCCCTTTCCGTGGCGACCAGCTCCCGGGCAATATGGAGCAGGCGCTTCAGATAGAGAATGCTAGTGAGCTGGTTCGCCTCGTAGGCGTTCCTGAGCTGCTCGAGCTTCTCGCTGAGCGGCGCGTAGCTGGGATCACCGCGCCGCCCCGACAGGCGCTGTGTCAGATCGTCTTGGATTTTCCTGGCATTCTGGGCAGGATTGTCTTCCAGCTGGCGGGCCATATCAGCATCCAGCACGAGGGTGTCCAGGTCGGCGTGAACTGCCTCGAACTTAAGGTGAGAGGCAACGAGTGCGCGGGTCTGTGCACCGAACTTACGCCAGAGGATTCGGCCCTCATCGTCGCGGGGCCGTACTGACTCGTACACCTGGCTCAGCCATAGGTAGTCATCTCGGTGCGGGGCCAGCTGAGGATCGGGAGAGATCGCCTCCCAGATCCGGGAGAGTCTGAGGTAGGCGGCGGCGAACTGGTCGCGCGTCTCGGGGTGCACGAGTGCGCGCTGAGCCGCCTCCAGAGCCTCGCCACTGCCATCCGTACGGTCAAGGCGAGGAAAGAATGCTAGGCAGCCCGTGAGCGCCTCGGGCAGTTCGGAAGCCAGATCTGACAGGCGTTGTACGACACGCTGCATGGACTGCTCGTCGAACTGCAGCGCACGCTTAAGATCGCTGAACACTCCGACGTAGTCAAGTACCACGCCATGAGTCTTGCGCTGGTCGCCACGAGAGTAGGGGCGGTTAACCCGACAGATGGCCTGAAGCAGCGTGTGATCCTTCATGACCTTGTCGAGATACATCGTCTGCATGATAGGCGCGTCGAAGCCGGTAAGCAGCTTCGCGGTGACAATCAAGATCTGGAGCGAATCCATGGGATCACGGAAACGCTCCAGCAGCTTCTCCTCCTCTGTCCGCGTCCGGACGAAGCGCTTGAGGTTGAGATCGCGCGCTTGCTGAGTGAAATCGCCGTCCGAGATGACGATGTCACTGGTTTCTTCGCCGAGTAGGAGATCAAGGCGTTGCTTATAGAGCCAGCAGGCCTCCTTGTCAAAGGTCACGACCATGGCCTTGAACCCCTTGGGGGAGACATGCTCGGTGAAGTGCTCGGCAATGTTCACACATATGAGGTCGAGCCGATCGGGCTGCTTGATGACCTCTTCCATCCGAGCCGTCCGCTTCACCAGCTTGTTTCGCTGACTCTCCGTTAGCCCCTCAGTGAGCGCCCTGAACTCATTGTCCAACAGGTCGCCTGGAAGATGGAACGAGGTGAGCCTCGGTTCGAAGCGCAGTTCGACTGTGGTCCCATCGGTGAGCGAATCGGCTTGGCTGTACCGGGACAGGTAGCGCTGCGGATCCTCATCCGCGCCGAAAGTTTTGAAGGTGTTGCGGTCCCGCTGGTTGATGGGTGTGCCGGTCATGCCGAAGAGGAAGGAGTTGGGCAGCGCGTCGCGCATCCGAGTCCCTAGGTCGCCCTCCTGGGTGCGATGAGCCTCATCCACCAAGCAGATGATGTCCTCACGATCCGACAGCACCTCCCTGGCGTCCTTGAACTTCTGGATCGTGGTGATGATGGTCATTCGCTGCCCAGACCTCAGCCAGTCGATAAGTTCGGGACCGCTGTTGGTGCTCCTCACTCCGGGCACATCTGCCGCGTTGAAGGTACTGCTGATCTGCGTGTCCAGCTCGATGCGGTCCACTACGATGAGTACGGTCGGGTTGCCCAACCGAGGGTGGCGGCGAAGCTTGCCCGCGGTAAAGACCATCAACAACGATTTCCCCGACCCTTGGAAATGCCAGATCAGCCCCTTACGCGGCGACCCGGCTAGCACTCGACCCACGATACGGTTGGCCGCGTCGAACTGCTGGTGCCGGGGCACGATCTTGGTCATCTGATGGTCGTCGTCCGCACCATAGACGGTGAAATAGGCGAGCATGTCGAGCACAGTCTCGGGGTGGACGAGATGGCGTATGGCTGCTGCCGCTCGCTCGATCGCGACCCCATCGGGAGTCGGCGCGGGCCAGGGTGTCCAGTCCGCGAAATCAGTGCCAACTGCCGCGTATCGTACCTCGCGCCCGTCAACCACGAAGCTGAACACATTGGGCACGAAGAAGGGAGTGACCTCTTCTTCGTATGAGCTGACCTGATAGGCCGCGTCCAGCCAGCTCACGGATGGCCGCGTCGAGCTCTTCGCCTCGCCAACAATCAACGGTATCCCGTTGACCCATCCCACCACATCAAACCTGCGCCTCTTGGTGCGGTGCTGAAATGTCACCTCAGTGGAGAGGACGAAGCGATTGTTCTCCGGCGTGGCGAAATCTAGTAGGCGAATGGCGACGTGTCGACCGTTCTCTCCAATGGGCAGCGTTTTCTCACCCAGCAGCCAAGGTCGCAGGTCCTGGTTGGCCTTAACCAGCCCTTGTCGACCACTAGAGAGGATGATAGCCCCGAGTTCGTACTGGATACGGTCGATATGGCTCGAATCAATAGCTATGTCCGGATTGAGGCGAACAAGGGCGTCCCTGAACTCCTCATCGAGCCAGCCGAACGCACTCCGGTCGAGTTCGGCAGCCGGCACGAACCGCCAGCCGCCTCTCATCCGGGTCAGCTCATCTCTGATCCGGTCTCTGACACTGCTCGCCTCATCGAAGCTCATCTGGGGGGTCGTCCTCGCCGAGAATCCGATCAATCAGCGCGTGCACGAGACGCCTGGAGTTGGCGGCGTGCTCCTCCAGCCGCCGCCGTACCTCCCGCGCTTCAGCGACCCGCTCAACGATCTTACGCTGCACTTCGAGAGGCGGCAAAGGGAACGGCATCTTCTTAAATCGGACGGCTGTGAGGTTAGCCAACGAGGTGGTCTTCGTGGAGTTCCTCGCAAAGTCACCACGATAGAAGGCCCTTCGAAACCAGCCATACGCAAACTCCGGCTCCACGCCTTCCGAGACTCGAAACCGGAGTAGGCTTTTCTGGTAGCAACATCCCTCGATCTCGCCCTGGTACATCGTGCATCTACCGACCAGCTCCGTGCTCTGCCCCTCGTTGAGCAAGATGTCGCCACTCTTGAGAGAATACTTTCTGAAGTGCTCCTGATCGAAGTCCATATGCAGGACATCGTCAAGGACAAGCTGATCATCGCCCACGTTCGCGACACGAAGGTACGGCTTGAGGTGCTGGCCAGTCTGGTATTTGGGGTGCTGCATTCGCCCTAGTTGTGCCTCACCCGCCTCATCGGTGCGAACCATTGGCCAACTAGGGTCGTTGTAGGCGTCCTCCAACACCCGCTTTTCCACGTCCCAGGCCGCCGCGGCGGCATGCTCAGTCCGGACCGTCACCGTCTCCGCCGCCCACACCAGCCTAGCGATGCGCTCCTGCTCCTCCAGATCCGGGAGGCTGAGTTGGTACTCCGCGAGCGCCCTCCAATTGGTTCGTGGCGACAGCGAGCCAGCAGATCTTGTAACGGCGTGCTCGATGAGACCGGCGCTCTGCATGACGAGCGGTAGAAACAACGGATCCACTCCGGGAAGCGCTTCCAAGACGAGGATGTCACCCGAGCAAACGCCGGCGAACTCCGCTCGCGCCGCTTTACGCTGGTAGGCGCGGCGCCTGCCGAAGAGCACATGTCCTGCATCGAACCGGCGCGTGAAGGTGTGGCCCAGGTCGGCTCCTGCCCATTTGCGAACGGTTAGCACCCCGGACTCTAGATGCTCCAACCCCACCACACGTTCACCAGGCGAGGTCGGAACCTCCTTGGCGATTCTGGCGATTTCGCCCAAGCGAACACGCTGCCAGGTTGACCGGTCCACCTTCACTCGGAGTCCTCGATCCTGAGCAACGCCTTGACCGCTGCAGCAGTGGCCTTGGAGCTGTCCTCCCACAATCCACGTACGAGCTCCAGCTGGGGGCGGTCAGCAGCGTAATCGGCAGCGACATACAGCGGGATGGCGAGCGAGGCGTCACGGGAAAGGACTTCATCGGTGCTCACCACCTTGGCGAAGCCGGGCTCGTCCGCGAACGCTTCGTAGACACCGAGAATGCGGCTGATGTGCTCCTCGTCCAAGCGAGTCTGGCCGTTTCGGGGCCGGGTAACCTCGTTGACGGCGTTGATGAACAGCACCCTGTCTCGCTCGCCGGGCGGACGTCCCGTACGGCACACCACTACACAGGCCTCCATCGGCGAGTTGTAGAACAGGCCAGGCCCGAGACCCAGCACGCACTCCAACAAGCCGGAGCGGATTAGTGCTTCCCTCATGTCACGCTCCTCCTTACGAAAGAGCACACCATGCGGAAAGAGGATCGCGCACCGACCGCTGCCGGGCTTGAGCGAGGCAGCGATGTGCTGGAAGAACGCATAGTCGGCCCTGCCCTGCGGTGGAGTTCCCCAAACGTTGCGCCCCCACGGGTCGTTGACGAATTTGGCGCGGTTCCACTGCTTGATCGAGTACGGCGGATTGGCCAGCACAACGTCGAAAGTGCGCAGTCCGTCGTCTGCGACGAAGGCGGGTGCGTCCAAGGTGTCGCCGCGGGCGATTTCGAACTCTTCAATGCCGTGCAGGAACAGGTTCATCCTGGCGATCGAAGAGGTCATCACGTTGCGCTCTTGGCCGTACAAGCGCAGCGCGCGATGTTCCAGCCCTCGACTCCGCACGACGCCCACGGTGGTGATCAGCATGCCGCCAGTGCCGCAAGTCGGGTCGTAGACGCTCTCTCCGGGCAGTGGCTTGAGCATGCGCGCCATGAGATCGACGAGAGTGCGGTTGGTGTAGAACTCCTGTGCTGTGTGCCCGGAGTCATCGGCGAACTTGCCGATGAGATATTCATAGGCGTTGCCCAGTTCGTCTTCGGGGACCCGGGCCAGGTTAAGCGTCTGAGTGGAGAAATGCTCAAGCAAGCTGGAGAGAGTCGCGTCAGGGAGGCGCTCGGCATTGGTCCAGTCGGCGTCACCGAAGATCCCTCCCAGGTGCTGGGGGTTGGCGTTCTCAATGGCGTGCATCGCCTCACTGATAGCCTTACCCACCTCCTGTGGCTTACGACGGACGTCCTCCCAGTGAGCTTCGTCGGGGATTTGAAAGCGGTGGTTCTCTGGAGCATTGACAATCTCGTCATGCCCGTAATCGGCCAGGGCCTTGGCACGCTCCTCATCATAGACGTCGCTGAGACGTTTGAAGAACAGCAGCGGAAAGATGTACTGCTTGTAATCTCCCGAATCGATTAGGCCACGCAACAGTGTAGCGGCACCCCACAGATATTTCCGTAGATCGCCCTGGCCCAAACGAGCTGGCTCTTCGGAAGGCAGAGACTCCTGTTTCACCATGAGGCCAATTCCTCCCGCAGGCGGCTTTCTGCAACCGTGAGCGCGTCGAAGGCCGCACGGAGCTCGGCCACTGCTTCCGGCATACCGGGCAGATTGGCCGAGGCGCGAGATTCGAGGTACAGGGAGACATTCAGGTTGTGGTCGTTTCTGATTACATCTGCCACGTCAGCGGCCTTGACTCTGCCCGGCTCGTCTCTGAAGCCCCGATACCAGGCCAGAACCTGTGTGATGTGGTGGCTATCCATCGTGGCCTGCGCTCGGCCCTTGGTGAACTGGTCGGAGGCGTCCACGAAAAGGATCTTCTCCGGGTTCGGGGAAGTATGCCGTATTAGAAGGATGCAGGGGGCTAGACCGGTGCCATAGAAGAGCTGCTCGCCGAGGGTGATAACAGCTTCGACCTTCCGGCTCTCTACGATCTTCTTTCGAATCTTGCCCTCCTCACCACCGCGAAAGAGCGCGCCTTGTGGCAGGACGACCGCCACCCTGCCGGAACCTGGTCGCATCGAGGACATCATGTGTTGAACCCAGGCCCAGTCGCCACTGCCTCCCGGAGGCAGACCGGCGAACGCCCGGCCATACGGGTCTTTCGCCCAGACCTCGCGGCCCCAGGCACGCAGGGAGAATGGAGGATTCGCGATCACGCAGTCGAAGGTTCGCAGGCGATTGCCCTCGATGAAGGCAGGCTTGCGCAGCGTGTCTCCGCGTGCGATCTCGAAATCTTCGATGCTATGGAGGATCAGATTCATCCGGGCGATACCGGCGGTGGTCAGGTTCTTCTCCTGGCCGAAGAGGGTGCCGCCCAGTTCAGCGGCATTGATGCCAGCCTTCATAGCATGCTGGACGACTTCTATCAGCATGCCGCCAGTTCCGCAGGCGGGGTCGTAAACCGTCTCGCCGAGCTGTGGGTTGAGGATCGCGACCAGGAGTTTGACAACGTTGCGAGGAGTGTAGAACTCGCCGGCCTTTCTGTTGGATAGATCTGCGAATCGCTTGATGAGGTACTCGTACGCCTGGCCAAGCATGTCCGGTTCGACTGCGGAGTTCCCCAGGAAGCGAACAGAGAAATGTTCGATGAGGCTTGTGATCACCTCATCCGAGATGCGTTCTTTGTTAGTCCAAGGCGCATCGCCGAAGATTCCCCAGAGAGCATCTTGGTTGGCTGCCTCGATGGCGCGCAATGCCTCCGACAGAGCTTGACCGGGTGGCTTCGTGGAGAACCGGACAGCTTCCCACGAGTGCTGAGCAGGGATCTGGAATCGGTGATTCTCAGCGAAGGCAGCGGCTTGCTCATCCCCGTCGAAGTATGCCAGAGCCTGCTGAAACTCCTCCTGATAGACGTCGCTGATCCGCTTGAAGAACAGCAGCGGGAAGATGTAGCTCTTGAAATCGGCTTGGTCGATCGGTCCTCGTAGGATGTTGGCAGCCTCAAGCAGGTGGGATTCCAGCTCACCCAGCGTCATCTGGCCCTCAAGAAGGTCGAGTTGCTGCGTGGATGCCATGCCGCTCCTACTCCTGTGCCGCCTGCGCCTCATTATGTTGGCACAACTGCGCCAACCCGTGGAACGGGCGGCTCTGACGGGCGTCACAAGACGACCTCCCGCCCGAGGGACGGGCCGGTATGATTTTAGACTGTCGGACCTCGCCCACGAGCACCATGTGCCGATGTACACCCGAAGCGGTGCGGAGATGTGGTCCTCACCGCACGAGTGTGCGGGATAGCAACCGCCGCGGCGAGGAGGCAGGACCGACCATCTTGACGGGTGTGGTGGAGATGCCTTCGGGGCCAGACACCTCCATGATGAAGAGCTAACCCGTCCCAGCCCACCTGGGGCGATAGCCAACCAAGCTTCATGAGGTCGAGGCGATACTTCGAGCCAGGGCTGACGACGGGTTACCACGGCCACGGCGCGCCACAACCTATGCCCTGGTGTAATAGCGGCGTGGGATAACGTGCCGATCGTGGGTGCCTACCTATTGATCCTCGGCGAGCGCGAGGCCGTCGCGTGGGTGCTGCGTGAGTCGCGAATGGCCTTCCCCCGGACCACTCGCAGCGAGGTGAACCGTCTCAAGGTCGGAGATGATCTCTTTGTCGTAACCACCCGAATGTGCTGGCACAACCCCACCCGCGATCGCACGCGAGTCATCGGCACAGCCGTGGTCGCCTCGGAGGTCGTGCCTTACGAGAAGCCTGTCACCATCGCAGGACGTGACTTCACTCGCGGCTGCGACATCACCGTGAGAGCACTCGCGCCATATCTTATGGGAGTCGAGCTGGCGCCTCTCGTTCCGCAACTGGATGCCTTCCCCAGCAAGAAGGCCTGGTCCGCCCACCTCCGGCGGCCTCTGCTTGAGATCAGCGCATCGGACACTACCCTGCTCACACACGAACTCGAACGTGTAACCCGCGAGCCCGCTGCGGTGATCCCGATCTATCTATCCTCCATCCGCCCGATACGGCGTGCACCCGCTTGAGTCCCGACGTGGTATCGCGACAGTGTGGGACATCCGCGGGATGATCATGTGGAGGGCGCGTACAACAGAAGGTGTTTCACCAGGTCAAACACAGTGAGCATGCAGTACGGTTCGCGCTCTCCTACTCCGGTGCCACGAGATGCTATGTGCCCCAGGTGGCGCGGAAGCGCCCGTCACGACGGACGAGGAACTGCAAGATCACGCCGGAATAGTTTCGGATCCAGTCGATGAAGTCCTGGCCGCCACCGACGCGATCACGCTGGTGTCAGCGGGCTAGGATCTGTTCCGGAGCCTCTCGATCTGCCAGGTGGCCAGTAGGGGTAGACCGTCTGCCATGGGGGGCGGCAGGTCGTGGGGCAGCAGCCGCCAGGCACAGTCTGCCCGCACCCAGCACGCCAGCGCATTCTCGGTCTCACGACGCTCATGAACGGCAGGCCGGCAGGCCGCCTTGGGGCGTGAGGATCAGCAGAGCAAGCAGCTCGCACTCGCGAGGATACGGACGCCGAGGAACCATCACATACCTCCAGGCTCACGTCCCCGACACCCTGTCAGCATGACTCACTGTCCCATTTCGGACACCCTCTATCTCGATCTTCCTTCAACAATATTGGCCTTATAAAATATCTTTGGCCGGATTGCACCTTATTGCATGACAGTGCTTTGCGTGGTACGACGGTACTCGCGAACGATTGCCTTGCAGGAGACGCCCGTGGGCTGGTTACTGTGTATCCTCGGCCTAGCCGGCATTGTGGCTGAGGGGCGATATTTAAACATAGAGTCTGTTGCATCCCAATACTGGACGCTGCCGGTGTGCGCGGCAGGACTGGGAATCCTGTTGATCGAAAGAAGTGCGCTAGCCTATTGGGCTGCACTCACGGTCGGCGGCGGCTGGCTGTATTTCGCCAGTACCACTTATCTGGACACAAGCGGCTGGGCGGTCCATGGCGAGCTGATGGCCCTCACTCTGATCTTGTGCGGCACCCTGCTCTCCGCGAACACGCTTGCCGTCAATTACGTGGCGGTCTTCAGGCTGGGCCTGCTGAGCCTTGCCATTTGGGGTGTACTGATCTGGAGCCAGCAAGACGGGCTCGAGTACGAGAATATCCGTGAACTCGTCAATCGCTATCAGGAGTACATTCCGAGGGCACGGGAAATCGCCTTGGAGGCTGCCTGCGTCCTGGGGACGGTGTGGGTTCTGAACAGAGTTCGCAGTGACGACCCCGCGGTTAGAGCGCACTTATTGATGACCGGTGGCCTGATCCTTGTGACATCCGAATTAGCTTGGTCCTGGTCAGTGCCATCGTGGCGCCATCAAGTCCTCCTCATCGGCTGGGTCTTCGCCACCTTCGGACTCGCGGCATACATCGTCAGCTGCTTCGCTCAGAAGAGGTACATGGCGTTAATCCTCGTGCCCTTGCTCATTGGTATAGGAGGAAAGGTAGCACTCACTACGTGGCAGGATCGCGTGCACGCGACGACTCTGCATCTCGAACTGGCTCACACTTTCATGATTGGCATGATAGTGGTCGCTGCCGCCGCGCTGACCACCGGAATGGTCGACGCATTGTTCAGCTCGCCTAATGACGAGTCCAACCTGCCGTCGCTCCTTGTCGGGTCTTCCATAGCGGCGTGGGCGGGTATCGCCACAACGGTACTGACGCTGATAATTATCGCCACGTACTCCCTTCCGTCGATCGGCAGCAGCCTACTGACACTTCTGGCAGCCGCCGCATGCATGTTCTTCTTCCTGTCGGTGTGGGCTGCTGTGCTGATTGTCGTCGACGAATCATTTCGTGAGGCCATACCGGAATTTGCAGGCATGCGCGAGCTTTGGCTCATTGCCATCCTAAAGGGCCCGAAAGACTTCGGATCCGGACCTTCCCTCGCGCTTGGTGGCACCGTGCTCCTCGCTGTTCTGGGCTTTTTGCCGGAATGGTCAGCTTTCCCCTTCCTTCGCCTGGTAGCCGCGACTCTCCTTGTCGTGGGCGTTACGAGCATGTCCAGCATGGTCATGCTTCGGCTGCAAGAAGACGGTGAGGTAAAGTACGCAACTGATCCCTCTTCACACCGCCTCGAACACATGGCGCATCAGGCATATCTGGTGCCGATCGGCGTGGGAGCCGGCATGACCGCCACAACGTTGATGTTTGTCGTCACTGCCGACATCTGGCTCTCAATAAGGATCGTGCTCGCGCTGCTTGCGTCCGCGGGGTTCGTGATAGCCACCATTCCCCTCCTCTACGGCCTGGCCGCTCCGACTCTGCGTCGTGCGGGCATAACCCTGGAAGATCTTGGTGAGCAGTTCATCGGTTGGCTCAAAGGCGGTGACAGGCTCCAATGGATGCTGACGAGCGCCAGCTCGACGAATGTGATACGAAGGTCCGCGATCAAAAGTGGATTGGGGCTCTGCGTCGGGGTGGCATCGATTGTCTTCTCGGCAGCGTTCCAGCTATATCTTGTGCTCGAGGTCCTACTCATACTGATGGCCGTTGTCGGCATAGTGTCCGCTGCCGGCTTCGGCTGGCTCACGGTGGACGGCGTGGCCGTAGTCGAGAGAGACGACCTGCTCGCTCGAACGCGAACCTTCGCCCACAGCAAGCGCTCCACGTTCCGGCTTCTGCCCGAGCTCGACCAAGCCAGCTCGGACCGATGAATGGTCGAGCTAGGGCTTGGCCAGCCTCTGCAGGGCCGTCTCAAGGCACGCCCGCTCGACATCCGTAAGATTTCTGTCTCGACGCAGCCCTCTGACCATCGAGACGGCCAGCTCGCCATCTTCCAGATCCTTCGCCAGTTGTTCCGCGGCCACGACGCAGGTGGTGATGTCAATTTCCATGGCCCTCATCAGGCGTGCCATATGAATGCCCCACAGATCCGCGTCCGAAAGGTGCATGTGCCAACGCTGATAGGACCGGATCGGCGCATTCCAGTTATCTTCCTGCAGCTGCTCGAGCCATTCCTGTGTGCTTGGCGGAAGGGTCAGGATGCGCCTCGACTCCTGCAGAGCCTCTTCCGATCCCTTCTCGGTGATCGTCTTGAGTCCAGCAACCGCCGCAGCGCTATATCCGAGTATGCCCAAATAAAATATTGCATTGATCTGGAAGAGCAGAGGTAGGTCCTGATTGATAGCGATGATGTTCAGGGCGGCCAAGAAGTCCTTGTTTCCCTTCTTCGCCTTGTCGATGATCCCTTCGAGCGCGATGATCCTGGCTCGGGGCTCGGCGTCTTTATCACCTACTTGACCGTAGAGCGTCATGTAACTCGGGCCCGCGCTCTTGGGCTCCTTTGCCCGTGGATCGAACGCGCTGTTGCGGACCAGGCCGACATCGCTGGCAGTCCCGTTGTTAACGCGTTTAGGCGCGGGATGGCTCCCGGCTCGCAATAGCCAATCCAGTGCCGTGTACAGATCGTTCAGCGAGATCGTTTCCGGGCCCTCCGAGATACCGTTCTTGAGTACATCGATCATCACACCTGTGAATGCGGTGTAGGGCTCTCCGGCGGGAGCATTGGAAGTCTTGTTGGCAGCTGACGACGCGAGAATGAATGCTCCCTCGACGCGAGCAGCGTCGATGATCGCGTCGACATCGTCATCGCCAAGAACAGCAGGTAGCGCAGCGCCTGAAAAGCAGCAATCGAGGATGAGGACCCGGATCTGGGCGCGGCTGGCCATGATCGCCTTTTGCAGGTCGCCTATTCTTAGTCCAGTGTATTCGAGCTGCTCCTGGGTTGTATCGGAGAGGGTCAATATTAGATCGCCGTCGGGCGCGCGCGCCGCGTGCCCGCAATAGTAGACCAGAAACATGTCCTCAACGTCGTCCCCAAATTTCGCGACACGAGCGACCAGATTGTCCGCGAAAGATGGATGAATGACTTCGCATCTTTGACCAGAGAAGCCGCCATTAACGGGATGTGTGAGGGCTGCCTTAAGGTCAGTCAGGTTTCGATTGACGGCGGGGATCGGATGGATTGCCGAGTCGGTGTATTCTCCAACACCTATGAGGACCGCTTGGGACTTCGCTCGGATGGGCAGCCTCATCTATTCCTCATCAAGGGAGCGGCTTACCTCCTTGGCCAGTTCGTTGATGCGATCCGCGCTGAGTCCGCGGACGCGCTGGCTCGTAATCTTTATCGATCGCTTCTGGTTCTTCACCTCTACCGTTATGGTTCCCCGCAAACTACGGAGCCAGATGAGCGCGGCGAGAATGGTAGGTGTCAGAGCATCGGCCCGGTCCAGGACGAGCTGAAGTACCTCGCTTGCCGAACCAAGCTTGTCGGGGTCTTGCGAGGGTGTTTGCCAACGTATGTGACGTCTTATGTCGTCGTCTGCGGCCAGCCACTCTTTAAGAGCCTGAGATTCGGCGTCGCCCTCTACGTAAAGGCTGAGGTTCATATCGTGATGGTAGACGCATGGTCCAATCCCGGGGAGGAACGATGTTGTAGCGGAGGAGCAGGTGCTCTCCGTTACGGCAGCCGTAGATCGTGATTTCGAAGGCGTTGCCGCTGGTCGTGTGCCGTGACGCGAAGAGCCGCCGCGATCATGTCGAGGTGTGAATCAAGATCAGGCCGCGGCGGCTCGTGCCGTCACCGTAGCGCATGATGACCATGCCGCTCTACAACAGGAACTCCTGGCCCGGGTGGCCGGATGCTTCCCCCGCCGCGAAAGCCGCACCACCTGCGGGCAAATGCTGGCCGGGCTGCTGATGGAGCTGGAGGACAAGAACTGCTGGACGCTGGCCGAGGCGGTCGGGCATCCCACTCCTGACCGGCTGCAGCACTTCCTGGCCCGGGCCTCCTGGGACGAGCAACAGGTGATGACCCAGCTCGCCCGGTGGGCGATCGAGCACTTGGACGACGGCGACACCGACCACACCGTGCTGATCATCGACGAGACCGCCGACGCCAAGTCCTCCACCGACGCGGCCGGCGCCGCCCGCCAATACAGCGGCACCCTCGGCGGCGTGGCGTTATGCCAGGTCGCGGTCCATCTCGCCTACGCCACCCCGCGCGGGCACACCATCCTCGATCGGGCCCTGTACCTGCCCGAAGGCCGCGCGGCCGATGAGGAACACCGCGAACTGGCCCACATCCCCGAGCAGACCATGTTCGCCACCAAGCCCCAACTCGCAGCCGCCTTGCTCCAGCGCGCCCACGCGGCCGGGTGCGCGCCGCCTTCGCCGCCGGGGACGAGGTCTACGGCGGACGCGAACTGCGCACCCGCATCCGCGCCCTGGACCTGGGCTATGTGCTGGCCGTCCGCTCCAGCACCACGGTTGTCACCCACGCCGGCCGCACCCTCACCGCCAAGGACACCGCCGGGCTCATCCCCGCCGGCGCCTGGATGCGGCTACGCACCGGCAGCGGCACCAAGGGCACCCGCCACTACGACTGGGCGATGCTGGCCATCCAGCCCGACGACACCCCCAACGGACAAGATCCCGGACACGCCGCCCTGCTGGTCCGCCGCCACCGCTACACCGGCCATACCTCCTTCTACCGCTGCTGGAGCCCGCACCTGGTGCCGCTGGCCCGCCTGATCCACGTCGCCACATGCCGATGGCGCATCGAGGAAGATCACCAGCTTGCCAAGCAGACCTGCGGCCTGGACACCGGACAGGTCATCCGCTGGCGTTCCTGGCACCGCTGGAGCACCATGGCCCTGCTCGCCTACGCCTTCATCGCCGTGGCCACCGCCCGCCAGCGTCAGCTCGACGGCCCCCTCGTCGAACACCTCCGCCTGGTCGCCATCGCCATCCCCGAACTGCTCCGCCAACTCCGCGGCATCGTCATCCCCGACCCTCGACGAGACCCCGAACACCGCCTGACCTGGTCCATCTGGCGGCGGCGACACCAATACCGCGCCCGCCTCTGCCACCAGCGATGGCACGCCTACGCCGAGACAACACCATGATCACAACGATCTACGGCTGCCGTATCCGTCTGGGAACCAGACGTTCATACGCCGCTACCTGCGTGCACAGACGCCCTCGGGATCAGGATGGGCAGGTCATCGGACAGCGCGCTATGTACAGCAACGGATTCGATGACCTCAAGGCCTACCATGTTGCTTCCTGTCCGCCTGCTCATGGACCTACGAACTGGCTCCGCTTGCCAGTGAGTGACACGAGGTCCAAGGCTTGATGGTTGTGGGGACATCCGCGGGATGATCTTTCAGATGGCGCGGACAGCGCGAGGTATCTGCGCACGTCAGAGCATGTCGATGAGCTATACAGCCCCCACTCTCCTAAAGCGGGTGCCGCAGGTTCGAATCCTGCCGGGGGCACGCATCTGACCAGGCATTTCAGCCCCTGACCTGCGGCTTTCCAGCCGCAGGTCTTTTGCTTTGTGGACCTTGATAGGTAGCCGAGAGCGCCCGTATGCAGCCGTAGGACCATGATCCGGGGATATGGTCGGGATGATCTTGGCGGCGTTTTCCCAGGTCAACTCCCGTTTCTGGGTCATTCAGGTCTCCGGCAACCCACCACGATGCCCAAGCACAGGACCAACACGGCCGTAGATTAAATCCAGCCTCGGCGACCTCACCCTGTCAACGGGCGGCAACACCGACGCCGCCACCTACACCGGCTCCCAGGGCAAGGCGGCCATCGCCGCACCCGACAGGCTGCCCGACCCGGTGGTCAAGAACAACACCGCCACCTACCCCGACGCCTATGGCCCCGGCACCGACCTGGTCGTGACCGTTACCCCGAGCGGCTTCCGCCACGACGTCGTCATCCGCCAGCGGTCGGCCAAGGACCTCAAACTACGCGTGCCCATGCGCCTGCCCGACGGCCTCAAATTGGGCAAGGGCCCGGACAAGACCCCCGGCGTACTCAACGCCAAGGGCAAAGAGGTCGACGACCTGTCGGCCGCGCCCATGCTGGACGCCGCCGCTATGGCCAGCCCTGACCAAGGGCACGTCGGCCAGGCGAAGGCCACGGTGGACGGCGACAGCGTGATTCTCACCGCCAAGGCCGACTTCCTCACCGACCCAGCCGTCACCTACCCGGTCACGGTCACCGCCGCCTCGGAAATCTGCGAGGGCACCGGCATCGCCGGCGACACCCACGTCAGCAACGTACTTCCCAACGGCGACGACAACGCTCTACTGGAGTCCCTGACCGCCGGCCGCTCACACAGCGGAACCCGCACCCACCGCGCCTACATCCGCTTCAACATCCATGACACACCACTCATGGGCGCCAATCACCAACGCCGACCTGCGCCTGCACAACTACAACTCCCACACCTGCAGCGACGACAACCCCGGCATCGTCGCCCACCGCATCACCGATCCCTGGACCGTCAACACGCTGACCTGGAACAACCAACCGGATATCACCATCAACGGCCAGGTCGGCAACCAAGGCGCCTACAGCGCGACCATCCCCTGCCCCGAAGGGGAAGGCGAACTGTACTACTCCATCGAAGACATGGTGCGCGAATGGGTGGCCGGTGAGCCCGACGAAGGCGTCCGACTCACCTCCCCCACCGAAACCGTCGCCCAGAACTGGCGCTCCTACCGCTCCGACGAATACGGCGGCTACGACACCTACCCCTTCACCCCTCGCGGCCCCGTCCTCTTTGTCGAGTACGAGCCCGTTGCAGCTCGGTGCGATAGTGATCGGCCATCGCCCAGCCCAGCACCGCCTTGCTGTGGCAGTCGATCACCGTGGCCAGGTAGAGGAAGCCCTCCCAGGTGCGGATATAGGTGATGTCGCCGACCAGCTTGACGCCCGGCCGCTCGGCGGTCCAGTCACGGCCGACCAAGTCGGGGACGCCGCGGAAGTCGCCGGAGACGGTGGTGGCCGGCCGGAACGCCCTCACCTGAGCCGGAATGAGGCCCTGCTCCCACATCAGGGCACGCACCAGCTCGGCCGAGCAGCGCTCGCCGCGGCGGGCCAGGGCGGCGTGCACGCGCGGGTAGCCGTAGGTCTCGTGCGAGCCGACGAAGATCTCGGCGACCGACGCGGCCAGCAGCGCCCGGCGCTGCGCGGTGGCCGAGACCGGCCGCTGCCGCCACTCGTAGTAGCCCGAGCGGGACACGCCTAGCCAGGCGCACATCTTCACGATGGAGTGACAGGCCTTCTCCGCGTCGATGAGCTCGTACTTGGCGAGCGTCATCGAGTCTCGGACGCGAAGAAGGCGGCCGCTTTTTTCAGGAAGATCAACTTCTCGCGCAGCTCGGCGTTCTCCCGCTCCAGCTCCCTGATCCGCGCCCGTTCAGGACCGGGGACCGGCTGCCGGTCCTCCTGCGCGCTCACGACCCGATGCCGGTTCACCCAGCTGCCCAGAGTGCTGGCGTTGATGTCGAACTCGCGCGCCACCGACGCGACCATCCGATCGCCCTCCAGCACCATGCGGACGGCTTCTTCCTTGAACTCCGGCGAGAACTGCCTGCGACGCCTCACGTACCTACCTCTTCCAGACTGCTGTCAGCTTATGTAGCTGGCTGTCCGGAATCTTCTAGGCACCTCACAAGCCGCATCAGCGTGCATGCAAGCGTATCCGCAGCTCAGACTCCAGATCTGTGCGCTTTTGTCGCTACAGATGATCCTGCTGGTTAACTCGCGACACGCGGCTGTAGGTTCGTGACCTGAGTCTTTGACGTCCGGGATCATGCGGTACGCGGCCGGGTTTCCCCCTGCTCCCGGTCGCGGATGGAGTGGTCGGTGTCGATGCAACCCCGGTCCTGGCCGGAACCGGACCCGGTGATCGCGGCGGCGATCCGTTCGATGTATCGCGGCAAGCGGCAGCCGCCGCTACCCGTCCGGGTCCGGGATGAGCTGGGCGAGCTGTTCGCCGACGCGGAGTTCGCCGCAGCGTTCGGGACCGAGGGCAAGCCAGGCTGGTCACCGGGCCGGCTGGCGTTGATCACGGTGTTGCAGCGGGTGGAGAACCTCACGACCGGCAGGCCGCCGAGACCGTGCGAGCGGACTTGAGCTGGAAGTACGCCTTGGGCCTGGCGATGGATGATCCCGGTTTCGATGCCAGTGTGCTGAGTGAGTTCCGGACTCGGGTCATCGCCCACGGGCTGGAGGAGAGGGCGCTGGACCTGCTGTTGGCCAAGCTTGTCGGCAAAGGCCTGATCGGGGCGGGTGGCAAGCAGCGGACCGACTCCACCCACGTGATCAGCGCGGTCCGTGACCTGAACCGGCTGGAGCTGGCCGGGGAATGCGTCCGCGCCGCCTTGGAAGCCATCTCGGCCGCCGACCCCGGCTGGACGAGCAGGGTCCTGGAGCTGCCCGGATGGGCCGAACGCTACCGCGCCCGCATCGACTCCTGGCGGCTGCCGGCCTCGGAGACCAGACGCGCCGAGCTTGCGTGCGCCTACGGCGCGGACGGCTATGCGCTGGTGGAAGCGGTATACGCGCCGTTCTCCCCCCTCTGGCTGCGGAATCTGCCCGCGGTGCAGGTGCTGCGGGTCATGTTGATCCAGAACTATGTGCGCGTCACCGACCGGAAAGGACGGGAGGTGGTCAAGCGGCGGCGGCCCCTCGAAGACGGCGGAGAGGGACTGCCGCCGGGCAGAGTGCGGCTGACCTCCCCCTACGATGTCGACGCCCGGTGGGCGGCCAAGGGTGACGACATGTTCTGGAACGGCTACAAGCTGCACGTCAGCGAGACCTGCCACACCACCGCCGACACGAACGGTGACACGAACGGTGACACGAACTTCGTGCCGCCTAACCTGATCACGAACGTGGCCACCACGGACGCGACCGTGCCCGACAGCCAGATGACCGGGAAGATCCATCAGATGCTCGCGGCACGTGGCCTGCTGCCCAGCGAGCACTACCTCGATTCCGGCTACCCGTCCGCGGAACTCCTCGTCGATGCCCGCCAGAGGTTCGGGATCGCGCTCATCACCCCCGTTCTGCTGGATCACTCATCGCAAGCCCGCGCCGCCGCCGGCTACGACCGTTCTGCGTTCACCATCTACTGGGACGCCGAGCAGGTCAGGTGCCCGCAAGGGCAGGCGAATTCCTCGTGGAGCCGATGCACCCAGCGCGACACCGAGGCGATCGTGGTCAAGTTCAGCGGCGAAATCTGCAGGCCGTGCCCGGTTCGCTCCTTGTGCACCTCGGCCAAGAAGGGCGGACGCCAGCTCACCATCCGTCCCCGTCCACTTCAAGAAGCCCTTGACCAGGCCCGCGTGGATCAGACCAGCAGGGACTGGCAGGACAAGTACAAGCTCCGCGCCGGAGTCGAGGGCACCATGCGCCAGGCCGTCGCGGTCACCGGAGTCCGCCGGGCCCGCTACCGAGGACTGGCGAAGGTCCACCTCGAACACGTCTTCTCCGCCGTGGCGCTCAACCTCATCCGCCTGGACGCCTGGTGGAACGGGAACCCGCTCGACCGGACCCGCACCAGCCACCTCGCCCGCCTCGAACTGGCAGAACTCGCTCTCGCGGCCTGAGCCGAGTTAACCAGCAGGGTCACAGATCTGGGAGCGCGGGCGGAATCGCGGCAAGGTAAGTCAGCAACGAGCCTCCGGTAGAGGAATCGGATCTTGGTCGTTGCGGGCTCACCGAGAGCCTCTGTTCTGTCAACCGGTCCCGCCACCGCCCCGACTGACCTAGACGATCAGCTCGGAAAACCTCACTCACTCAATCGCCGTGGATTATTCGGAGAGCAACTCATCGAAGGCCACTACGATACCGTTCCATAAAGCTATAGCTTCGCGGAAGTCTAGTTTGCACTTGGACACAGTCATCGATGTCCCATTCCTCACCTATCAGCGTTGATATTATCGAGGAACCATTCCTCGCTTCAGCCTCCGCATACAGGCTCTCGACAGACTTGCCCGATATATCGACATACGGCTTAAATGCCACATATGCCAGGCGCTCAAATTGCGGCAGCTCGTCCCGCGACGCTACCGACGAATCTTCCGCTTCGAGCGCGAGTCGCATCTGGCGTTGCTCAATCAAGCCGTCCGGATTCAGAACTGCGCCTTCATACACTGAACGACCAAGGCCGATGAGCCAAAGTTTGAAGTATTCAAAACTGTCGAGCGACCCAATGTCGAAAACGTTGCAAAAAACACCATATAGATCCCACGTGTGAGCCTGGTTCCTCATGTCTATAAGCAGTGCATGGAAATCGATTATCTCATCTACAGTCCGTCGAGATAGCTGTTCCTGCAGCCAGTAGAGCCGAGAAGCCTGGGAACTTTCCTGATTACTCGCCCCTTCTATTAGCGCCCAAAAATTATCCCTATTCAGATACTGAAAGTCGCACATGCTTACACCTCGAGTCTCGGGCCAAGTGCACGAAAAGTGACCATAGAACCCGCAAGCCGCCATCTGAAGTCATGCCGGCCGGCTCTCGCAGCCCTCCATCGGCGCCCATCGCTATGTGAGCTACTACGCGATAGCCTTCTAGTACGGCTAGCCTTACGGACCCATAATCGAGCTTGTATACATTACTTAAGACCTTTATCTGTCCCTCCCGAGCTAGAACCAAGCCATCTCCATGAATTCCCTCTTCCGCCGCCAGGCTGCCCCCACCTGCCGCTCCCTGATCCGCCTATTCGCAACTCGAGGCGTACGTTACGAGGGCCAGCTCCTGCTGGCTCACGCAGGCCGACACCGAGCTGTCTGAGAAGTTTGAAACCGACTGCGCGGCGCTCGTTCCGTTGCGGCTTCTGTAGCTTCATTGGCCTTTGCGCCAGGAAAGGATCTCCTTTTTTTGCTATCCATCGTTTCAGCGCCACTCCGGCGTCATAAATGATATCTTCCAAGCCCGCCAACAGGTTTGCGTCATGAGATCTATAAATAACCTGGAGTTTACAATACCCCAACTTTTTGCATGCCTCATAACTATTGTAATCGTATTGCCGTTCTCGCAGATCGTCCGTCTTTCCCACTTTGAGGAGAGATCCATCTTTGCTGACGAGAACATATACCCCTCCTATATGATTTCTGTCGCCTAGTCCATCATCTCCATTCCAAAGCAGTGCGGCGAAGCCAGGAAATCCCCACTTAACCATCATCAGCCGGACGTTGAACTCTTGCCGCCATCGCTCCTCGTCTCGCGTGCAAGCGCCCCGATTATGCGTGCAGTATTCGCGGGCAAGCACCTTCTCGGTTACGGCTAACCAATTAGCACCGCCCGACAGGTCGTTGATGCAGTCCGCCTCCACACAGATGGCACCGGAGTCGATCATATCTTGGATGTAATCCATGGCTCGACCGATGGACGAGAACGCTATTTTTTCCCTGTTCCACCAAATGAAGTATTTGCGCGGCTTGTCCGGGTCCAATGAAGCGGAGGCGCCGTGAGCTTGGATGCCACTCGACAGAATATGCCACGCAGCAGCCAGGGTGATAACAGAAACGCCCGTGTAGGCCTGCTCGATAAACTCATGAATAGCACTATCTCCCGATTCCCAGAATCCGCTAGGTGGCATCCATCCGTTCGGGAGAAGGTTCATTCGCTTCATTTCTTCGACGGTCATCACGTTGACCAGATTGGTGACAACCGCGCCGCAGCCGCCGTAGGTGTCGCAGCCGATGGGGCCGCCGCCTCTTGATATACCGCAGCTTCCAATGCAATAGCCGCCTTCACCCCCCTCGTCGCCTCCGTAAATGATGCCGTGCTGGGCATAAATGTCGGTGGCTGATTGGTAGCCGATGCCTGGTGTGTAGTGCCCACTTCCTGTGCTGACGGTGTTGTGGCCGGTGGGGTCGGTGCCGGTGAGGGGTGAGGCGTTGGCGTAGGTGTAGCGGTTGGCCTGGACCGAGGGGTTGGGGTTCAGGGTCATGGTGTCGCGGCTGGTGAAGGTGGCGGTGCTGGGTTGGTACCAGCGGGCGTGCATGTTGACCTTGCCGGTGTCGGGGTCGGTGTATTCGCCCTGGTAGCCGAGCTGGGTTGTGGTTCCGGTCTGGGCGGTGACGGCGCCGAACGGGTCGTAGGCGGTGGAGGTCTGCAGGGTGGTGGTGTAGGTGGCCACGAGGTCGCCGTGCAGGTCGCTGAACGCGGCCACCGCCGGGCTGCTGCCTTCCTTGAGGCCGAGCAGGGCGCCGCCGGCGTCGCGGGCGTAGCGTGCCTGGACTGTTCCGCTGCTGTCGGTGATGGCGGCCAGGTCGTTGCCGAGCCCGGAGTAGGCGAAGGTCTGCTTGGTGGTGCCGCGGATGCGGCTGGTGAGGCGGTCGAGGGCGTCGTAGGCGTAGACGCTGTCGCCGTCGGCGATGAGCCGGTCGAAGGCGTCGAAGGTGTAGTCGGTGGTGGTGCCGGCCTTGGTCTCGGTGGCCAGGGTGCCGCGCGGGGTGTAGGTGTAGGTGCTGCCGTCGCCGGTCAGCAGCCGGTTGCGTTCGTCGTAGGTGAAGGTCTTGTCGCCGGCCTTGGTGCGGTTGCCGGCGGCGTCCCACTCATAAGCGGTGGTGGCGCCGTCAGGGGCGGACCAGGAGGTGAGGCGGCCGGCGTGGTCGTAGGCGTAGGTGCTGGTACCCGCCCCGGCCGTGCCCGCGGTGGTCTTGGTGGTGAGGTTGTCGTCGGTGTCCCAGCCGTAGGTGATCTTCGCGAGCTGGGTGCCGGAGCCGTTCTGCAGCGTCTGACCGGTGAGGCGGTCCATGGGGTCGTAGTCGAAGCTCTGGGTGCTGGCCTGGCCGCTGGTGGCGGTGACGGTCTTCAGGCGGCTGGCCTGGTCGTAGCCGTAGGTGAGGGTGCGGTTCGTGACCGGGTCGGTGGCGGTCTTCAGGCGATTGGCGTTGTCCCAGGTGAAGGTGGCGGTGCCGGCGGCGTCGATGCGCTGGGTGGGGTTGCCGAGCGCGTCGTAGCTGTAGGCGGTCTCCTGGGTGCTGCCGCGCGTCACCGTCAGGGGCAGGTTGCGGTCGTTGTAGTCGACGGTCAGGTTCCCGGCGGTGGTCATGCGGTTGGCCAGGTCGTAGCCGAAGGTGCGCTCGGCGGTGGCCGCGTCGCCGCCCGCGCCGGTTTCCTTGGTGAGGCGGCCGAGGTGGTCGAAGGTGCGGTCGATGCGGACGCCGCCGGGCTGGAGGGTGGCGACCGGGTTGCCGGCCGCGTCGTAGAGGTGGGTCCAGGTGCGGTCGGCCGCGTCCGGGTGGGCCGTGGTGGCCGGTTCGGTCACCGATTCGGCCAGACCGAGGCTGTTGTAGGTGGTCCAGGTGGCGTTGCCCCGGCCGTCGGTGAGCCGGGTGCGGGCGCCGGTCGCGTCGTAGCCGAGGCTCGTGGTGATCGACTCGCCGTCCGAGACCGGCTCGACGAGCTCGGTGGGGCGGCCCAGGGCGTCGAACCTCTGCTGGGTGAGGTGTCCCTCGGGGGAGGTGAGGCTGGTCCGGTTGCCCGCGGCGTCGTAGCCGAAACGGTAGGTGCGCAGCACGTCGCCGGTGCGGTCGAGGTCCTTGGCGGTGATCTGCCGGCCGGCCAGGTCATAGCCGGCCGTGGTCGCGTTGCCGTTGGGGTCGGTGGTCTTGATCAGGCGTCCGGCCAGGTCGTAGTCCATGCCGGTCGTGTTGTTGTTCGGGTCGGTCACGGAGGTGACCTCACCGGCCGCGTTCACCCCGTAAGAGGTGACCTTGCCGCCCGGGGCGGTCTGCTTGACCAGCCGGCCCGCGTCGTCGTACTCCATGGTGGTGGTGTAGGACGCCGTGGACGGCTTGCGCTCGATCTGCGTGGCGGTGATCTGCCGACCAAGGTCGTCGTAGGTCGCTCCGGTACGCGCCCCGGTCGGGTCGACCGTGGCGAGCTTCTCCCCGGCCATGTCGTACTCCGTCACCCACGTCCCACCCTGCTGCCCCTCAGGGGCGGGGTCGGTGACCCGCACCTGACGACCGAGCCTGTCGTACTCGAAAGTGGTGGTCTGGCCGCGCGGATCGGTGGTCGAGATGAGCTGGCCGGCCGCATCGTAGGTGAGCGAGGTGGCCGGGGTGAGCGCGGTGCCGCCGGGCGGCGTATAAGCAGGCGCCTTCTGACCGGTCAAGCGGCCCGCCTTGTCGAAAACCGAGACGACAGTACGGCCCTCGGCGTCCGTCTCATGTGTCGTCGCACCCACCGTGTCATAACCGAACCGCACCGCAGGGCGCGCGTCATCAGCCGCGCCGGCCTTATCCACCTTGATTTGCGGGCCGGAGGTCTCCACGAGCCGGCCGAGCGCGTCATAGCGCATCTCGGTTGTGTACGCGTCCTTGTCGGCGCCCGCCACGTTGCCGCGCGGGTCGGTCGAGGCGACGGCCAGTCCGCGATCGTCATAGTCGACGGTGGTGACGATGTCCTCCTCGCCGTTCTCGACGGTCGTCCTGGTGGGGAGGTTCGTCGTGGTGTAGGCCTGTTCGGTGACCTCGGTGCGGTCGCTGTCGGCGCTGGTGCGGGTGGTCTTGATGATGTTGCCGTTGGCGTCGTAGGTGAACGCGGTTTTGCGGTCCAGCCTGCCGGGGTCGAACGTCTGCGAGGTCAGGAAACCGGCCGCGTCGTAGACACTCTCGGTCGTCGACTTCTTCTCGCCGCCGGTGACGAGCTTGATCTGGTTGCCCGCCGCATCGTAGGTGTGGTTCTCCAGCTCGACGTTCCGCGCGGTGTCGGAGCCGTTCAGCTTCACGTTGTCGGCGATCTTCTTGGCGAGCAGGTTGTCGCCGAAGTATTCGAAGGAGCTCTTGCGGCCCATCGCGTCCGACTGGGCCACCAGGCGGCCCGCCGCGTCATAGCCGAACGACGCCATGACCTTGTCGGTGGCGGGTTGCGGGTCGACCGGGCTGCCGGTCCAGCCCTTCAGCGTCTGGGTGAGCAGTTCGCCGCGCTCGCTGTAGGCGTGCTCGACCACCGCGCCCCTGGCGTCCGTCACCGTCACCGGCTTGCCGATGGTGTTCCAGCTCTGGCGCACCACACCGCCCTCAGGGTCGGTGATCGTCTCGACCCTGCCGTGGTCGTCGTAGGTGTAGACGGTCGCGCGCTCGGTGTCACCGCCGGTCAGGTCGCTGACAGTCTCGCGCAGCTTGGCGCCGTCCGGGTCATAGGCGTACGTGGTGCGCTTGGTGTGCGTGACGCCGGACACTTCGTTCTTCACACCCGGCTCGGTTCGCGTCGCCAGGCGGCCGAGCACGTCGTAGGTGAGGGCGGTCTTCACCCCGTCGGGGTGGGCTTGGGACACGTGCGAGCTCTCGCGGAGCCGGCCTAACGCGTCGTAGTCGAGTTCGACCTTCAATCCTTCGGGGTCTCGTTGCTCGGCCAGGTCACCGGCCGCGGTGTAGCGGTAGGTCCACGTGTTGCCTCTGGGGTCGGTCTGGGAGGCGACCAGGCCGGCCGGGGTGGTGCCGCCGCCGACGGCTGCTTCCGTGCCGTCGGTGTAGGCGGTCGTGACCGAGCGGCCGTCGGGAAAACCAGCGGTGGCGGGGGTGGTCTGCTTGGTCTGCTCGCCGTACTGGTTGTACTCCCACCGGGTGGCGTAGGTGTCGCTCTCCAGGTCGGACGAGCGGGCATCCCGATGGACCAGCCGCTTGTCGTTGCGCGGGTCGAACTCGTCGTCTTCGTTGAAGTGATAGTCGGCGTAGCCGTATTGGCAACTAGAGTCCGTACGACATGACTTGCCGCGGATCGGGTTGCCGTGCTTGTCGTTCCACCAGCGGACAACGTTGCCGTTGCGGTCGATCCTCTTGGCCGGGTAACCGCCGGTGTCGTACTCGTAGCTCGTCTTGAAGTCGAGCTGGTCGATCTCGTACACCAGGCGATCAGCACGTCCCTGGTCGTAGCCGTAGGTCTGCTTGCCGTCGCGCGGATCGGTCACCTCGACCGTGTTGACCTGCTTGACCCAGTCGACCTCGGGCTTGCCGATCTTCCAGGTGCCTGCGTGCCTGTCGGTGTGTGTCAGGAGGCGGTCTGTCGCGGTGTCGTAGGTGTTCTCGGCCCAGATCCGGCCAGAAGGCAGCGTGACCTGCGTCAGCTTGTTGCTGACCTTCGCACGGGCTGCCCAGTGTGCCCGGATCGTGGCCTCCGGCAACGGCTTGCCGTAGACCGCGAACTCGTCGATCGTGCCGTTGAACGCGAAAGCGCCGGAAGCCGCCGGGCCTCCCGGAATGTTCGACCAGGAGTTGGCACGGTAGCCGCTGCCGACAAACGCACGTGCACGATAGTCCGGCACGATCGTTCCGGTCAGCTCACCGGCGAGTTCACCGTCGAGATAGAGCTTCTGCTGCTCACCCGCCACCGTGAGCACCACATGATGCCACTGACCATCGTTGACCGGAGCAGCCGACGTGATCGGGGTGAACCCAGAGCCCGACAGCTCGCCCAGCTGACCCCGCAACCGCCCGTCCGTGCCGACGTACAGGACGGGTTCAGTGCCGCCGAACTGGTGGCCGAACTGATCAGCGGAGAGCACGACCCCGTTCTGAGTGGTCTTGATCCAGCCTTCGATCGAGACTTCTTTCCGCAGACGATCCAGCATGTTGAAGGAAAGTTCCATGGTGGACTTCGTGAAACCCGCGGCAGTATCGCTGCTGCCCTCCAGCGCTCCCGGCCGGCCCACGGTAACGCCGGAATAGATGCCCGTGCCACCCTCACTGCCGAGGTTGGCCGCGGGCTCGTCCTCCGCGTCGCCCAAGCGCCAATAGCCCACCGGCTCGGCATCGAGAACGACGCCCTGGTACCGAGAGCCCTGCCCATAGGTATAGGTCGTGCAGTTCGGCGCGACCGCCGGCGAGCACACCGACGTCAGATTGCCGCCCGTATAGCTATAGGTCCACGTCAGCGCCTTGCCATCCACCGCGTCAGTCGACACGGTGGCCACGCGGGACCCGTTCCAGGTGAAATGCAGCGCCCGGCCCCCGACCCCCGTCACCGAGCTGAACGTGCCACCGTCTCCGTAAGAAAGGGTCTGCGCCCGGCCCCGCCTGTCCACAATCTTCAGCAGCCGTCCCGACGCGTCGAAGTGATAGGAGGTGGAAGAGGTGTCCATCAGGCGCCAGCCACCGCCCTCCACCTCCGCCAGCACGTCCTTCATCCCAGGCGGCGGCTGGTACGTGCCGTCACCCTTGGCGGCGAACCGCACCCGCCGACCACTCGGATAGCTCACCAACAGGCTCGCCGTCGACGTTCCGGACAGCTCCGCTACGACCTTCATGTCCCACGGCGTCGACCAACCGGCGCCGAAAATGCCGTCCGTGCGCGCATCCTGGCTGTTGTACGTCCGCATCACCGACAAGGGCGGACCCGCCGTCGCCACCTGAGCGTCCACAGCGCTCGCGGTGTAGTTCCCGGCGATAGGTGAGAACTCCTGGCCCTCGCTCGCGCGCTCACCCAGATGGAGACTGTTCAACGGCTGACGCGCACCTGTAACGACCAGCTGCCTGTCGCTGACGGCGGAATCGCTGCTCTCCGGATCCACGACGCGAACCCACCACTCGTACGGCTGCCCCCATTCCAACGTGTCCTCAGGCACCCGCCAACTACTCACACCCGACTGAACGCTGGACTGCCAGCACTCCGGCGTCGGGACCGGCTCACCCGGGTCAGGAAACTCGTCCTCGTCCTCCTCCGGCTTCTCGCAGATGTTGAACCTGAAGCTCAGGTTCGCCTCCGTCCCCCCGCCCAAATTGGTCGCGCGCACAGTCAGCAGCGGAGTCGCGCTGACCAACGACCCCGTCTCGGGATACACGTGGTTGATTGCCGGAGTCGCGGCCGGCAGAGCCTGCCGATCCCTCTGCTCCGCGCGCTCGACACCGGGCGGCAGCTCGGACTTCTCCACCTCCAGCGCCTCGCCACGCCTGTCCAAAGGAAGGGCCCCCGGCACTCGGGAGTCCCCTTCAAGCGTCTGCCCGCCCGCGACCGATGTGGTGGTCACGAGGCTGGGCACGACCCCCGAAGAACCCAACTGCTGCTTGGGGAGGACCAGATCCCCCTGGCCGGCGGCAACCTGGCTGGCCATCTCCTTCAATGCCGATACAGGGGTGGCCGTCAAGGAAAGTAAGCCCGGCAGTGCGGCGGCAATGAACCTATTTCAGGCTCCGCATCGAGTGCCCTGGTCACAGC
Source organism: Nonomuraea sp. K271 (assembly GCF_009908215.1). NCBI lineage: Bacteria > Bacillati > Actinomycetota > Actinomycetes > Streptosporangiales > Streptosporangiaceae > Nonomuraea > Nonomuraea sp. K271. Next base: position 50,526 of record NZ_JAAAHR010000048.1, read on the forward strand.
ATGATCGCAAGTCCGAGGTTAGCCCCATGACGCAGCAGAGCTCCTGGTAGATGGGTTGATCACCACAACCACGCCCATCACAACC
>NZ_JAAAHR010000049.1:0-50391 GCF_009908215.1 Nonomuraea sp. K271
CCCCCGGTCCGTCCCCCTACCTGCCTCCCGCCACCCAGCCGGTGCGCGGCGTGGTGTGGGGCATCCACCTCGTCCTGCCGCTGCTCGGCCTCTGGCTGCTGCTGAGCCAGCCGCACATCAACATCTCCTGGCAGCACAACGCCAGCCACTTCTGGATGATCGTCCTGGTGGCCGGGGTCAACGTCGTGCTCGGCGTCATGATCAGCGAGGCGTCACGGCGCCGCGACGACGCCCGCCTTTTCCTCGTCTCCATGGTGTTCCTGAGCAGCGCGGGTTTCTTCTTCCTGCACGGCCTGGCCACCCCCAAGATCATCCTGCCGACCGGCTCGCTCGGCTTCGACCTGGGCCAGCAGCTGGGGTTGTCGATCGCGGCGGTGTTCGCGCTCGGCTCGGCGCTGCCGATGGGTGAGGCTGCGGCCAAGTCCGTGCTCGGCGCCCAGCACTTCATCCGCGGCGCGCTCGCCGGCGTCATGGTGTTGTGGGGTGTCACGTCACTCGTTCCCGGCCTGACACCGCTCAGCGAGCCGCCGATGGTCACGCCGATCGGCTGGCTGGTGTGGGCGTCCATTCCCGGTCTGCTGCTCTACGGCGCGGCGAGCGTGCTGATGTTCCGGCTGCACCGCCGCCGTCCGTCGGCCATGCTGATCAGCCTCATCACGGCGTACGCGCTGCTGGCCGAGAGCATGGTCGCCGGGATGTCGCAGCTCAACTGGCACCTGTCCTGGTGGGAGTGGCACCTGCTGCTCACGTTCGCCTTCGTGTTCGTGGCCTACAGCGCCTACCTGCAGTTCAGGCGTGAGGGGGCGAGCGGCGGGCTGTTCGACTCGGTGGCCCTGGCCGCGACCGTCCGCCGCATCCAGCAGGACTACGACAAGGCGCTCGAAGAGCTGGTCGAGCACGTACGCCGCGGCGAACCGCTGGCCGCTGCCCGGCTGGCGGGCAAGTTCCGGCTCAACGAGGGCCAGGCGGCGGTGCTCGACCGGGCCGGCGAGGCGCTGGTCAACGAGCGTGAGCTGTCGGAGCGGCTGGCCGCCCTGGTCTCGGTGAGCGCCCAGACCCGGGTCGGCCTGCCCGAACAGGAGCTGCTGGCCTCGTCGCTGGAGCGGGTGCGGCAGGCGTACGGCGACGTCAAAATCGGGCTGGTCGCCGACGGGAGCACGCAGATCGGCTCGCGCGACTACCGCTTCGACGGTGACGCCCCGATCCGGCGCGACCGCCTGCTCGCCTTCCCCCTGACCGTCAAGGGCAGGCTCGCCGGTGTGCTGGAGGTGCCGATCGGCCGCACCAGCCAGGACGAGGCGCTGGCCGCCACGCTCGCGGGGCAGCTGTCCATCTCCCTGGAGAACGCCCGCCTCTACCAGGAGCTGCACACCCTGTTCCACCAGTACATGTCGCCCGACGTGGCGCACGCGCTGCTCGCCGACCCGGGTCAGGCCGCGCTCGGCGGTGAGGTGAAGGAGCTGAGCGCGCTCTTCGCCGACCTCAAGGGCTTCACGACGTTCTCCGAGAAGGTGGCGCCCGGCGAGATCGTCGAGATGCTCAACCGCTACCACACGGCGGCCGTGCCCTGCATCCTGAACAACGGCGGCACGATCGTGCAGTTCGTCGGAGACGCGCTGCTCGCCCTGTTCAACGCGCCCGCCCTGCAGGCCGACCACGCCAGGGCCGCCTGCCGGGCCGCGCTCGACATGCAGCGCGCCGCGGCCGAGGTGGCCGAGGAGATGGCGTGGAAGCGGGTCGACGACGTCGAGTGGCCGACGTTCCGGGTGGGCGTCAACACCGGCCCCGCCCTGGTCGGCAACATCGGCAGCCCCGAGCTGCGCGGCTTCAACGCGATGGGCGACTGCGTCAACGTGGCCGCCAGGCTCCAGGGCGTCGCCGAGCCCGGCACGGTCGTCATCGGCGAGACGACGTACAGGCAACTGGGCCGTGACGCGACGGTGCGGTCCCTGGGGCGGCTCAACCTCAAGGGCAAGGAGGAGCTCGTCGCGGCGTACGTTCTCACCGATCTGCCGTAGAAGGTCGTCCTCTATACCGACATAATCGGGCCATGAACGCTGAGCCCGGCGAGTTCCTGTCCCTGCTCACCGACGAGGAGGTGGCGGCGCTGCGCGCGGCGGGACGGCGGCGCCGCTGGGACCGCGGCACGACCGTCATCACCGAGGGCGACACGTACGACTGGGTGCTCGTGCTGCTGGAGGGCCGGGTGAAGGTCTCCTCGCACACGAGCAGCGGCAACGAGGTGGTGCTCGCCGTACGCGGCCCCGGCGGGCTGATCGGCGAGCAGTCGGCCATCGACGGCTCACCGCGCTCGGCCACGGTCACCACGCTGGAGCCCGTCACCGGCCTCGTCGTGCGCGACTTCGTCTCCTTCCTGGAGGCGCACGGGCGCGTCGCGGTGCTGCTCATGAAGCTCGTCAGCGAGCGGCTGCGCGACTCCGACAGAAAGCGCATCGAGTACGGCGCGTTCGACACCACGGGCAGGGTGGCGACGCGCCTGCTCGAACTGGCCGACCGGTACGGCGAGCAGACCACCAGCGGCCTACGCGTCGCGCTCCCGCTGTCGCAGGACGAGCTGGCCGGCTGGACAGGCTCGTCCCGCGAGGCCGTCAGCAAGGCGCTGCGCACGCTGCGCGACCGCGGCCTGATCGAGACCGGGCGGCGGCGCGTGACCATTCACGACGTCGAAGGGCTGCGCGCACGTGCCCGCTAACCTCGGCGCGCGCTGAACACGACCTCCTCGGTGAAGCGCTCGGGCCCCAGGTAGAAGGAGGTCGACAGGGTCCGCTCGGCGGTGTCGAAGAAGGTGCTCCAGAGCGTGGGGTACGGCGTGGGTTCGGAGGGCCGCACCGCTTCCAGGCTCTCCCGCAGGTCGCGGCCCGACAGCGTGACGCCCTTGCTGCGCTCGTACAGGGTGCGCAGCCGCCCGTACGTGCCGAACGTGGTCTCGGTGTCGGCGGGCAGCACCATCGGGTCCGAGTGACGGCGCAGCGAGTGGTTCGTGACGCAGAGCGGCGCGTCGCCGAACTGCACGATGTGCTCGGCGCCGTCCCGGCCGCGCTCCCACACGAACGCCTCGCCGTGCGCGTCGGCCACCAGGTAGTGCAACGGCGCACCGTGGTCGTACTGCTTGGCGCCGAGCAGCGCCTGCTTGGCCTGTTCCACGTTCTCGCAGGTCTCCACCAGGAACCGGGGCAGTTGCACGCTGCTCAGCCCGACCTGCGGGGAGACGTCCTCCGGCGGGGATCCCTGGTCGAGGTCGGCGTTGAGCAGCGTCACCGCCAGCCCGGCCTCATTCATCCCGTCCATGCAGCCGTCCAGGTCGGACATGGTGATCACGGTGGAGGCGAGGCCCTCGTCCGGAATCGTGGTGATCACGTACGGGCGCGACGCCATCGGCAGTTCGCCCGGCACCGGCTCGGTCGCCATGACCTCGCTGGTGGTCATCGTGAAGAAGTCGTAGTTGCGCCCGATCCTGCCGTGCCCGTCCGCCGACGCGGACGGCGGGACCCACAGGGCCGAGCAGCCGAAGCCCGCCGGGATGTACCACAGCCCGTCGAGGGCGAGTTCGTCCTGGCCCGGGTCCAGGCCGAGCGCCTCGGCCGCGCCGTCCATCCGGGCGTGATGCTGCGGCCAGTGCCGCTCGAACCAGGCCCGCCTGGCCCTGTTCACGGTGGGGTCCGACGGCTGCGGCCGCCAGCCGAGCCGCAGCGCCTCCTCGGTGAGCCGCCGGCCGATCTCGGCCTGGCCGCCCTCCAGGGTCATGTGACGGACGAGCTGGAAGTCGTCCCTGCTCCCCGCGATCTGGGTGATATTCATGCCGGCGAGACTGCCGCCCCCCGCTGACCGGGCTCCTACCGGCCACTGACCGACCGCTGGTGGCGCTCTGGCACATGTCTCATCCGAGGGCGGGGGCGAGCAGGCGTTCGACGTCGCGGTAGCGGGAGACGGGGATGAGGTGCACGCCGTCGAAGGCGCCGGAGTCGCGCAGGGCGAGCACCTGCTCGCAGGCCGCCTCCACACCCGCCTGGCGGTCGCCGGTCACCTGCTCCACCAGAGCGTCGGGCAGCGCGATGTCGGGGATCGTCGTGGCCAGGCTGCGGGCGTGGCCGGCGCTGGCCAGCACCATGACGCCCGCGTAGACCGGCGCGTCCACCGGGTGCGCCTCGCGCCAGCGCAACTGGGCCTCCACTGAGAAGGAGACCTGGAGGAAGAGGAAGTCGGCCGCGCGTTTCCAGGCCGGCAGCGGACGCAACCCCGCCGCCGCTCCCAGGCGGGAGCCGGGTGAGAACTCCCTGGCCTCCTCGATCATCGATCGCACCGTGAGATCGCTCGTACGGTTGCCGCTCGCCGGCTTGTCGCCGTAGACGAACAGGAACTGGTCGACGCCGTACGCGGCCGCCGTCAGCAGGTCGCGGCGGAAGCCGAGCAGGTTCCGGTCGCGCGAGTTGAGGCAGGCGATGCCTCGCCCGCCCATCGCCTCGACCTCGTGCGCCACCGCGACGCTCGACACGGTGGCGCGGCCGATGTGGTTGTCGGGGATGAGGAAGGCGTGGGCGACCTTGCTCATGGTGCCGATCTGGTGCCTGACGTGCTTCATGTCGGGCTTGGTCGGCGGTTCGATCTCGCAGATCAACTCAAAGGCCATGAACCACGACCCTAACGCCGGGCAGCCAGTGCTTCTATGCCGCTGAGCACCAGGTCGACGCCGAACGTGTCGTACAGGTGCGGGTCTTTCCGCTCGACCAGCGGGCCGGCCATCTCCACCAGGTGCGGGTAGCTGTCGGCGGGCAGTGACTGCAGAGAGAGCCGCTTGCGCCTGACCCGCTGCGCATCGTCCTCGCCGGACGGGGACGCCTGCTGGATGACCGGGGCGTCGGCGATGGCGATGGCGCTGTGCAGCAGGTACTGCGTGATCAGGCAGCTCTCCTCCACGCTGAACCCCGCCGCGCGGGTCAGCCTGAGCGCCTGGTCCCAGACGGCCAGGAAGTTCGGCACCGCGACGGCGTCGATCTGCTCGATCACGTCCTTGGCACAAGGGTGAGCGCGCAGGGTCCTGATCAGGCCCTCGACCAGGTCGCGCAGTTGCTCCTGCCATGGGCGCTCGTCGGCAGGCTTGGGCGCGAAGCCGCGGATCAGATGGTCGGCCATGCCGATGATCAGCTGTTCCTTGTTCTTGTAGTGCCAGTACAGAGCCATCGGGGTGACGCCCAGGTCGGAGGCCAGCCGCCGGATCGTGACGGCGTCGAGTCCTTCGGCGTCGCCGATCTCCAGGGCTCGATCCGCGATCGCCCCCGCGGTCAGTTTTCCCATCACGGTTGACAACTGTACAACGTACACGCTCAACTGTACATCGTACAAGTACGGCGTATAGGAGGAAATATCATGCGATGGTGGGCGCTTGGCGCGGTGACCCTGGGGACGTTCATGACGTACCTGGACAACAATGTGGGCAACGTCGCCCTGCCGACGATTCAGCGCGAGCTCGGGTTGTCGATCAGCGGCCTGGAGTGGATCGTGAGCTCGTACATCCTGCTCTTCGCGGGGCTCATGCTGGCGGGCGGCCGCCTCGCCGACGTGTACGGCGCCCGCAGGGTGTTCCTGACCGGCCTGACGATCTTCACGTTGTCGTCACTGGCCGCCGGCCTGGCCACCACGGGCGCGACGCTCATCGCGGCGCGGGCCGTCCAGGGCGTCGGCGCGGCGCTGCTCACGCCCACGGCGTTGGCGCTGATCGGCCAGATCTTCCCCGACCCCGGCGAGCGCGGCCGCGCCGTGGGCGTCTGGAGCTCCGCGGGGGCGCTCTCCATGGCGCTCGGCCCGTTCGCCGGCGGCTTCATCAGCGAGCACCTGCACTGGGGCTGGATCTACCTGATCAACGTCCCGATCGGACTGGTGACCTTCGGCCTCGCGCTCTGGGCCGTCAGGCCCGCCTTCACGCGAGTACGGCGCAGCCTCGACCTACCCGGACTGGCCACCTCCGCCGTCGCCCTGTCCTCCCTGACGTACGCGCTCATCGAAGGAGAGGCGGCGGGCTGGACCTCGCCTCCGATCCTGGCCGCGTTCGGCGTCGCCGCGGCGGCGGCCACGGCGTTCGTGCTGGTGGAGTCCCGGGCCGCGGAGCCGATGGCGGCGATGGTGTTGTTCCGCTCGCGGGTGTTCAGCGGCGGGCTGCTCACCAGCGGGATCTGGTCGTTCGGTGTGTTCGGCATCTACTTCTTCAGCGCGCTGTGGCTGCAGAACGTGCTGAGCTTCTCCCCCACCGAGGCCGGCGCCGCGTTCGTGCCGATGGCGCTCGTCATGGCCGTGGTCGCGATGTCATCGCAGCGCATCACCTCCTGGCTCGGCATCGGACGTACGGTGGCGCTCGGGATGGCGCTCATGGGCGTCGCGATCTACCTGATCTCCCGCGTCGGCGCCGACGGCGGCTACACGGACGTCCTGCCCTGGTTCCTGCTGTACGGCCTGGGCGGCGGCATGCTGGTGCCCCTGACGGCCGCTGTGCTCAACGGCATGCCCAAGGACAGGGCGGGCGTGGCCTCGGGCATGTTCAACGTGTCACGTGAGGTGTTCGGGCTGCTCGGCGTCACAGTGCTGGGCGCGGTCCTGAGCGTCAGGCAGGCGGCCGGAGACCGGGCGCCGCTGCTCGCCTTCCTCGACGGCTACCGGTTCGCCCTGGTCGTCGCGGCGGTCGTGATGCTCGTGGGCATCCCGGTCGCGCTCCACTCGCTGCGCAAGCCGGCCCCAAGCGACGAAGCCGCCGAGCCCGCCGAGCCCGCCGAGCCTCAGGCCACCGCCTCGGCCACCGCCGGCTCGGCGAACTGAGTGCGGTACAGCTCCTCGTACCGGCCCCCGGCTTCGAGCAGCTCGGTGTGCGTGCCGCGCTCGACCACCCGCCCGTCCTCGATCACCAGGATGACGTCGGCGGCGCGGATCGTGGAGAGCCGGTGCGCGATCACCACCGCCGTACGCCCTTCCAGCGCCTCGCCGAGCGCCGCCTGCACCGCCGCCTCCGAGGTGGAGTCGAGCGCCGCCGTGGCCTCGTCCAGGATCACCACCCTGGGCCTGGCCAGGAGCAGCCGGGCGATCGTCAGGCGCTGGCGTTCGCCGCCCGACAGCCGGTAGCCGCGCTCGCCCACCACCGTGTCGAGCCCGTCGGGCAACGACTCGATCAGCGTGGCCAGGCGGGCCCTGGTGAGCGCGTCCCACAGGTCGTCCTCTTCCGCCTCCGGCCTGGCCAGGAGCAGGTTGGCCCTGATCGTGTCGTGGAACAGGTGCCCGTCCTGCGTGACCATGGCGAGCGTGTCGCGGATCGAGTCGGCGGTCAGGTCGCGTACGTCCACCCCGCCGAGCCGTACGGAGCCCGCGTCGACGTCGTACAACCTGGGCAGGAGCTGCGCGATCGTGGACTTGCCCGCGCCGGACGAGCCGACCAGCGCCACCATCTGTCCGGGCTCGGCCCGGAACGAGACGCCGTGCAGCACCTCGACGCCGCCGCGCGTGTCCAGCGTGGCCACCTCTTCCAGCGAGGCGAGCGAGACCTTGTCCGCCGACGGATAGCCGAAGCGCACGTCGTCGAACTCGACCGACACGGGGCCCTCGGGCACCTCGCGGGCGTCGGGCTTCTCCTGGATGAGCGGCTTGAGGTCGAGCACCTCGAAGACGCGCTCGAAGCTGACGACCGCGCTCATGACGTCCACGCGGGCGCTGGCCAGCGCGGTCAGCGGGGCGTACAGGCGGGTGAGCAGCATGGCCATCGACACCACCGCGCCGGGGGCGAGCTGGGCGCGCAGCGCGTAGAAGCCGCCGAGCCCGTACACGAGGGCCAGCGCGAGCGCCGACACCAGGGTCAGCGCGGTCACGAAGACCGTCTGCGTCATGGCGGTGCGTACGCCGATGTCGCGCACCCGGCGGGCCCGGGAGGCGAACTCGGCCGACTCGTGCGCGGGCCGGCCGAACAGCTTGACCAGGGTCGCGCCCGGCGCCGAGAACCGCTCGGTCATCTGGTTGCCCATGGCGGCGTTGTGGTCGGCCGCCTCGCGCCGCAACCTCGCGATCCGCGTGCCCATGCGCCGTGCGGGCACGATGAACACGGGCAGGAGCACCAGCGCGAGCAGCGTGATCTGCCAGGAGATGGCGACCATGGCGACGAGCGTCAGCGCGAGCGTCACGACGTTGCCCGCCACGCTGGACAGGGTGTCGGTGAACGCCCGCTGCGCGCCGATCACGTCGTTGTTGAGCCGGCTGACCAGCGCGCCCGTGCGGGTTCTGGTGAAGAACGCGATCGGCATCCGCTGCACGTGGTCGAAGACGGCCGTACGCAGGTCGAGGATCAGGCTCTCCCCCAGCCCCGCGGACAACCAGCGGCTGAGCAGCCCGATGCCCGCCTCCGCGACCGCGAGGCCCGCGATCATCAGCGCCACCACGACCACCACGCTGAGCGGCTCGGCGTTGAAGATCGCGTCGACCACCCGTCCCGCCAGCAGCGGCGACCCCACCGCCAGGCCCGCCATGACCACGCTGAGCAGCAGGAACAGCGTCAGCATGCGGCGGTGCGGGCGGGCGAACGCGGCGATGCGCCGGAGCGTCGCCCTGGAGACGGAGCGACGCTCCTGCCGGTTGTTCATCGAGTACAGCTGGTGCCACGCGGTCATTTCCATGCTCATGGCGTGGAGACTAGATCCTCAACTTAACTTGAGGTCAAGAGCCGATCTTGAGGCCCTTCCTGTGCCAGACCACGGCCACCGACGGGCGCGGCTGGTCGCCGTCGGGCCAGCGGCTGCCCGGGTTGTCCGGGCTCGCGCCGTCGACCTCGCCCGGGTGCTGCACCGCGACGAACACGCTGCGCTGGTCCTTCGTGACCATCGGGCCGCAGGTCTCCGCGCCGAGCGGGACCGTGAGGAACTGGCGCAGATGGCCGCGTTCCCTGCCGCGTACCGGCATCACGAACAGGCCGTCGTTCGTGCCGAGCGCGTTGCCGTCCGTCGAGATCCAGAGGTTGCCGTCGCGGTCGAACGTCACGTTGTCCGGGCAGGAGATCGGCGAGACCTTCTTCTTGTCGTAGCCCGCGAAATAGGTGTTCGCGTCGTCGGGGTCACCGCAGACCAGCGGCACCGACCAGGAGAACCTCCTCGCCCCGGCGTCGTCGCGCCGCTCGACGATCTCCAGGACGTGGCCGTGCTTGTTCGAGGCGCGCGGGTTGGCCTCGTCCGCCTGGGCCGGGGTGCGGTCGGAGTTGTTGGTCAGCGCGACGTACACGCCGCCCGTGACCGGGTTGCGCTCCATGTCCTCAGGGCGGTCCATCTTGGTCGCGCCCACCTTGTCGGCCGCCACCCGCGTGTAGACGAGCACCTCCTCCGCGGTCATGCCCTTCACGTACGACCTGTCGCCCGAGACCAGCGGGATCCACTCGCCCGAGCCGTCGAACTCGCCGTCCTTCGGCAGCTTGCCCGACCCGTCGATCTCCTTCTCCGGGCTGTCGCCGGTGAACTTGGCGACGTAGAGGGTGCCCTCGTCGAGCAGGTCGCGGTTGTGCCGGTCGGCCCCCTGCCGGTAGCGCTCCTTCGAGACGAACTTGTAGATGTACTCGAAGCGCGAGTCGTCACCCATGTAGACGACCAGGCGGCCGTCACGGGCCAGCGTCGTGGTCGCCGCCTCGTGCTTGAACCGGCCGAGCGCCGTACGTTTGACCGGCGTCGAGTCGGGGTCGAACGGGTCGATCTCCACGATCCACCCGAACCGGTTGCACTCGTTGGGGTGCTTGGCCAGGTCGAAGCGCTCGTCCACCCGGTCGAACCTGCGGCTGATCTCCGGAGTGCCCTCCGCGATCGTGTAACGCTTGACGTACGGCCGCTGCTTCGCCGGCACCTTGTCGGCGTTGACGAAGTACTGGTCGAAGTTCTCCTCGGCGGTCAGCACCGTGCCCCACGGGGTCGTGCCGCCCGCGCAGTTGTTCAGCATGCCGACGGGCTTGCGGCCCTTGGGGTCGGCATCCGTCCTGAGCAGGGCGCTGCCCGCCGCCGGCCCGGAGAACATCATCGGCGTCTCGGCCGTGATGCGCCGGTTGTAGCGGCGACGCCCCTTGGTGACCAGTTTCCACTCGCCGGCGCCGCCCTCCCGCTCGATCTCCACGACCGAGCCGCCGTGCCCCGCCAGGCCGATCCTGATCTGCTCCTCGGTGGCCTCCGCGCCGCCGGGGTAGCCGCGGAACATCAGGTTCTCGTCGGTGTACTCGTGGTTCACCCAGAGCAGCGCCCGGTCGCGGCCCATCGGGAACATCGTCACGTAGTCGCAGTTGTACCCGAACTGCTTGCTCTGCGCCTCGGCGCTCTGGTTGTCGAAGTCGAACTCCGGCGCGTCCGGCAGCACCGGGTCTCCCCAGCGCACGACCACCGAGGAACGGTAGTTTTCCGGAATGGTCAGCTTGTCGTCCTTGTTCGGCCGCACCGGCGTGAAACGCAGGTCACCGCCCCGTCCGCCGTGCCGCTCGGCGGGCGCCGGCCTGGACGCCTCGGCAAGCGCCGGCGCCGCCCCCGCCGCGCCCACTCCCGCCACGAGAGCGCCCAGCGCCCCGGCGCGCAGCACGCCGCGCCGCGACAGCGCCTCCTTCACCACATCGCCGAAATAGGCATTGCCAGTGGTGTTGGCCACGTCATGCGCGCACGCGTTGCCGCAGCGGAACTGACAGGTCAGCGCGGATCGGCCACCACTGTGCGGGGTGGAGATCAGCGGAAGCAGCCGACCTCCCGCTTCGGGGTTCGACACAGGTCCTCCATCGAAGTGCGATCGTACGGCGGGGACGCTACGGCCACCGGCGAAACCTCAGGTGAACGAAGACCTCCGCCTTGATGAACGCTTCCCGGGAGACAATGGTCGCGTGTCACCACGCAAGCTCGACCAGGAAAAGCTCAGATCGGCCCTCGACGGCCAGCTCGTCGCCCTCGACGAACCTCCCTACGACGGGCCCCCTTCCGCCCTGCCCGACGCGCTCGTGTCCGCCGTGCTGGCCGCCTACGACCGCGGGCTCAAGCCCGAACGCGACGCGGCCAGGCAGGCGGTGCGCCACCTGCTCGACCGGCTGACGAGCGCCGCGCCAGGCAGGACCGTGGAGGTGCGCGTGCCACCATACGCGGCCGTGCAGGCCATCGACGGGCCCCGCCACACGCGCGGCACCCCGCCCAATGTGGTGGAGATGGACGGCCGCACATGGATCGAGCTCGCGCTCGGCCGCCTCACCTGGGACGAAGCCCTGGCCAGCGGCGCCGTACACGCCAGCGGGGCACGCGCGGACCTGTCAGCGCACCTGCCGCTCTAGGCGCCGCCGCCCATCCAAGGAAAGTGGCTCTCGAAACAACGGTCGGCGAGCTGGGGCGGCAGGCCGGCGCACTCCTGCGCCACGTTCCACAACCAGAAGGCCACGACCGCGAACAGGACCAGCGACAGGGCGCTCAGCACGATGCCGGCGATGGCGCGGCCCTTGCCGGCGCGTTTGGCGAGGGCCACGCAGCCGAAGACTATCGACAGAATGGCCGTGATCACACCCGTAAAACACACGAACACCAGGAACGGGCTCGCCACGCCCAGCACCAGCGAGGCGGTGGCCAGGCCGCTGCCCGGCCTGGCCTGCTGGTAGCCCGGCATGCCGTACGGCGATCCGGCGCCTGGACCGTAGCCGGGCGGACCGCCGTACGGGCTGGAGGGGACCGTACCGGGTACGGTCGGCTCGTCGTCACGCGGCCCCCCACCCGGGTACGCGCCTTCCTGGCCCTGCCGCTCCTCGCCCGGCCGCCCCTGCCGGCTCTGCCACCCTTCGTGGTAGCTCTGACCGAGGCCACCCTGACCGGAGCCGCCCTGCTCTTCCTGACCGCCCTGACCCTCCTGACCGCCTTGGCCCTCCTGGGGGTTCTGGCCTACCGGGTCCCGGGGGGCCTCATGAGCCGGGGTGCCGCCCCCGGGTGCCGGGGACGCTCCGGGCGTGCCGCCTCCCGGCGGTTCGAAGCTCGGCTGGTCGCCCTGCTCGTAGCGTGACGGCGCGGGTCTGCCCGGCCGGTCCCCCTCCGACGGGGTCGACGTCCAGCCCGGGTACGGCGGAGTGCTCCCAGGGACCGGGAACGCCCGGGTCTGCTCGGCGTCGCTCCCCGTCGGCTGCGGCACCTCCGGTGAGGTGGGCAGGTCGGGATGACGAGGTTCGCCGACCGGCTCGTGCGGGGGCGGCACGTCCGGGCGCGGCACAATGGGCGGCGCGGGAGCGATCGGCTCCTCACCCTCCCCACCAGCACCCTTCTCGGGCTCTGCGTGAAGGTCCGGGGCCGCTGGGTCCGGTGCCGCGGGGTCCGGGGCCGCGCCACCCGTGGGGCCGGCGCCGGGCAGGCCGCCGGCGGACCACTCCTCCGGTGGCTGGTCCCCGCCCGTCGGCCCCGGCTCGTACGGCCGGAGCACGGGTCCCCGTTCCTCTTCGTCCAGCGCGCCCTCGCGCCACCACTCGGGCTCGTGGTGCGGCGGAGCTTGGCGGGGCGCGTCCTCTTCCGGACGGCCTTCGCGCGGATCCTGCCCGCGGCGGGTTTCGTCCGGGTCCCCAGGTGTGGTCACGTCTGCGTCTCCCGACGGGTCTACATGCCGGATACTTCACCCTTTCGCGCAGGGCGACGCCTAAACCGCGCGACACGGTAAGAGGCCGCTCATCCTTGGGTCACCGTGCGCCAAAAATCCTGGCCGCAGGCAAGATGGGAGGATGCTGGACGAGACCCTGTCGTATGCGCTGATCAAGGTCGTCAAGACGCAACGCAACCGGATGGCCGCCGCGCTGGCCCCACTCGGCCTGCATGTCGGGCAGGAGATGTTCCTCAACCAGTTGTGGAAGGAGGACGGCCTGACCCAGGGCGAACTGATCGCCCGGCTCGGCGTCGAGCCTCCGACCGTCACCAAGACACTCCAGCGCCTGGAGCGTACGGGCTTCGTCCACCGGGTCCCGGACCCCGACCGGCCGCGGGTGAGCCGGGTTCATCTGACCGACGCGGGCAAGGCGCTGCGCGAGCCCGTGGAGGAGATCTGGACGACGATGGACGAGGACCTCCTGCGCGGGTTCGATCCCGGCGAGCGCGACCTGCTCGCGCAGCTGATCCGCCGCGCCATGCCCTGACGTTTTCACTACCGGCGAAACCGCCTTGCGACCGGACCCGCTTCTCTAGTTAGCTGGCTAATTAGTCGGCTAATCAAGGGAGGGGCTCTCATGCACGCACTGGTCACCGGCGGCTCGTCCGGCATCGGCGCAGCCACCGCACTCGCCTACGCCCGTGCCGGCGCGCGGGTCACGATCACGTACAACAAGGGGACTGACCGCGCCGCCGAGGTGGTCGCGCGGATTGAGGAGGAGGGCGGCGAGGCGGCGGCCGTACACCTGGACCTGGAGGACCACGCGACCGTCGCGCCGGCCGTCGCCGCGGCCGGGCCGGTGGACGCGCTCGTGGCGAACGCCGTCCGCTGGGGCACCGTCATGCCCGGCAGCGTGGCGTTCGAGGACGTGCCTGCCGCGGAGTGGTCCGCCGCGCTGCACGCCAACGTGGTCGGCAACGCCCTGCTGATCCAGGCGGTGCTGCCCCAGATGCGGCGCAGGAGGTTCGGCAGGATCGTCCTGGTCTCGTCGGGGGCGGCCGAGGAGGGGCAGCCGGGCCCCGGCCCGTACGGCACCGCGAAGATGGCCCTGCACGGCCTGGCCCGCGCCCTGGCGTGGGAGGCGGGCGGTGACGGCATCCTGGTCAACGTGGCCGTGGCCGGGCTCACCGTCACCGGCGGCCGGCACCCGATCCCGCAGCACGTGTTCGACGAGGTCGCGTCCAGGACCCCCACCCGCAGGCTGAGCACGGCGGACGACCTGGCGGCGCTCATCGTCTTCCTCGGTTCCGCGGACAACCGCAACCTCACCGGAGAGATCATCCGCGACGGCTCTAATGCGGGCAGGTCAGTCCACATAGGCTGACCTCCGACCCGGGTGTGCGAGCACGGAAGCCGCCGACCTAGACTGAGGCATGTGCTGAAGGGCGACGGCCGGCTCGGCCATGACCTGGACCCCCAAGACCAAGCTCCCAAAGACGCCTGTGGCGTCTTCGGCGTCTGGGCGCCAGGCGAGGAAGTTTCCAAACTCACCTACTACGGGCTGTACGCGTTGCAACACCGCGGCCAGGAGTCCGCAGGCATCGCGGTCAGCGAGGGCAGCCGCATCCTCGTGTACAAAGACATGGGCCTGGTCGCCCAGGTCTTCGACGAGTCGGTGCTGGGCACCTTGCGCGGCCACCTGGCCATCGGCCACTGCCGCTACTCCACCACCGGCTCCAGCGTGTGGGAGAACGCGCAGCCCACGCTGAGCTCCACCGAGGTCGGCGGCCTCGCGCTCGCCCACAACGGCAACCTGATCAACACGCCGGAGCTGGCGCAGCGCCTTGTCCCCGGCTCCACCAGGGCGACCACCGACACGGAGGTCCTGACCTCGCTGCTCGCCCAGGACCGCACGCGCACCGTCGAAGAAGCCGCCGCCGAGCTGCTCCCGCAGGTCAAGGGCGCCTACTCACTGGTCTTCATGGACGAGACGACGCTCTACGCCGCCCGCGACCCGCAGGGGGTGCGCCCGATGGTCCTGGGCCGCCTGGAGCGGGGCTGGGTGGTGGCCTCCGAGACGGCGGCGCTCGACATCGTGGGCGCCACGTTCGTCCGCGAGATCGAGCCGGGCGAGCTGCTCACCATCGACGAGCGCGGCGTGCGCTCGCGCAGGTTCGCCCTGGCCGAGCCGAAGGGCTGCCTGTTCGAGTACGTCTACCTCGCCCGTCCCGACACCAGCATCGCCGGTCGCGGCGTCCAGGTCACCAGGGTCGAGGTGGGCCGCGTGCTGGCCCGCGAGCACCCGGTCGAGGCCGACCTGGTCATCCCCACGCCCGAGTCGGGCACGCCGGCGGCCGTCGGCTACGCGCAGGAGAGCGGCATCCCCTACGGCCAGGGCCTGGTGAAGAATTCCTACGTCGGCCGCACGTTCATCGAGCCCTCGCAGACCATCCGCCAGCTCGGCATCCGGCTCAAGCTCAACCCGCTGCGCGAGGTCGTGGAGGGCAGGCGCCTGGTCGTCGTGGACGACTCGATCGTGCGCGGCAACACCCAGCGCGCCATCGTCAGGATGTTGCGCGAGGCCGGCGCGGAGGAGGTGCACGTCCGCATCTCCTCGCCGCCCGTGGCCTGGCCGTGCTTCTACGGCATCGACTTCGCCACCAGGGCCGAGCTGATCGCGGGCTCGCTGACGGTCGAGGAGATCCGCGCCTCGCTGGGGGCCGACTCGCTCGGCTACATCTCGCTGGAGGGCCTGACCAGGGCCACCACCATTCCCGCCGACCGCCTCTGCATGGCGTGCTTCACCGGCTCCTACCCGATTCCCATCGACGAGGACAACGTGGGCAAGTTCGTCCTGGAGAGCAAGGCATGAGCACCTACGAGGCCGCCGGGGTCGACATCGAGGCCGGTGACCTGGCCGTCGCGCTGATGAAGGACAAGGTGGCGCGGGCCCGCCGGCCGGAGGTGGTCGACGACGCCAGCGGCTTCGCGGGCCTTTTCGACGCCTCGGCCCTGCTGCGCTACCGGCGGCCGCTGCTGGCCTCCTCCACCGACGGCGTCGGCACCAAGGTCATGATCGCGCAGCGCTACGGCAGGCACGACACGATCGGCATCGACCTGGTCGGCATGGTCCTCGACGACCTCGTGGTCTGCGGGGCCGAGCCGCTGTTCATGACCGACTACATCGCCTGCGGCAAGGTGGTGCCCGAGCGCGTCGCCGAGATCGTCGGCGGAGTGGCCGAGGGCTGCCGGCTGGCCGGGGCCGCGCTGGTGGGCGGCGAGACCGCCGAGCACCCGGGCGCGATGGGGCCGGACGAATACGACCTCGCGGGCGCCGGCACCGGCGTCGTCGAGGCGGCCGGACTGCTCGGCCCTTCGCGGGTGCGCGCGGGTGACGTGGTGCTCGGGCTGGCTTCCTCGGGCGTGCACTCCAACGGCTACTCGCTGGTGCGCCACGTGCTGCGCGAGGCCTCGCTCTCCCTCGACACCGAGCTGCCCGAGCTGGGGCGGCCGCTGGGCGAGGAGCTGCTGGAGCCCACCCGGATCTACTCCCTCGACTGCCTGGAGCTGGCGCGCTCGGCCGAGGTGCACGCCTACGCCCACATCACGGGCGGCGGCATCGAGAACAACCTGTCCAGGTCGCTGCCCGGTCACCTCGACGCGCTGCTCGACCGCTCGTCGTGGACGCCGCCGGCGGTGTTCGGGGTGCTCGCGGGCCTCGGCTCGATCGCGCAGCACGACATGGACCGTACGTTCAACCTCGGCGTCGGCATGGCCGCCGTGGTCGCCGCCGGCTCGGCCGACGAGGCCGTCAGGATGCTGGCGGCCCGTGGCCTCGACGCCTGGGTGCTGGGCGAGGTCGTGCCGGGCGAGGGCCGGGCGCGCTACCGCTGAGCGGTCACTTGTGCCGCTGGTAATAGCGGGCCACGCGGACGCGGTTACCGCACAGGTCGGGCGAGCACCAGCGCCGCCGAGGATGGGCCGGGAGGAAGAGCAGACGGCATCCCGGCCCTTCGCAGCCGCGCACCTTGCCCACGTCGGGGTCGGTGAGCAGGGCCACGGCGGCCTCGGCCAGTTCGGCCAGCAGACGGTCGAGCGGTGTGCCGTCGCGCGCCGTGCCGCGCCGCAACACCGCGCCCCGCACTTCCAGGCGGGGAGACCCTGTTGGCGAAGTAGATAAGACGGAAGCGGCCCCGTGATCACCACTGTGACCACGGGGCGTATCACGTGTCGGGGGACGTGTGCCTGGCCCGGTTTCACCGCTGAGATCACACATACCAAGAACGTTGGGACGGGGATCCTAGAGATCATTTCTCCCTGGACATGTAATCGAGGGGCTGTTGAGGTCATTACCAGGCGTGGACGATTCACAAGCGCGACTCACCGCGCTGTATGAGGAGCACTACCGCAGCGTGCTCAGCTACGTGCTGCTGCGAGCCGATCAGGAGACGGCTGAGGACATCGCCAGCGAGACCTTTGTGATCGCGTGGCGAAAACTCAGCCGCCTACCGGAGCCACCGCTGCCGTGGCTGCTCGGCGTGGCTCGCAACTTGGTACGGACGCAACGTCGCACCACTGCGCGCCGGCACAACCTGGTCGCGCGGCTCGCCGAACTTGCCCCTGCCGACGACGTGGCCGAGCAGGTGGCCGAGCGGCAGGCGGCGCTGACAGCGCTCGCGGAGCTATCCGAGCTCGATGCCGAGGCCGTGCTGCTGGCCAGCTGGTACGGGCTCACCCCGGCCGAGGCCGCGAAGATCGCCGGTTGCTCGGCTCGCACCTTCAACGTACGGCTGCACCGCGCCCGTCGCCGTCTCACCGACGCGCTCAACCTCATCCAGCCCACGTTCCTGGAGCAGTCATGAACGACCTCAACGGCCTGATCACCTCCTTGCGCCCCAACACCGAGGACGCCTACCAGCGCCGCCGCGAAGCCGACCTCGCGCGCGCCTTCGCCACCCGTCGCCGTCGCGGTATCTCCCTCCGGTTGCGGCTTATGGCCGTGGCCGCACCTGTCGCCCTCGCCGGCATCGTGGCCGCGGTCGCACTGGCGCCCAATGCTGCCCCGTCACCGGATCACAGTGCCGCAACGGATCACGACGTCAGGACATCAAGCCTGCACCAGTTCGTTCTCATGAGCTCGAAAGAGCCGGGAATCAGGGTCTTTCTATGCAAGCAGGACTCCCCATGGCCCGCGTGCGGAGGCATCATGGCCGACCCACCGGGGAGGGGTACCGCGATCACCGAACAGCAAAAAGCAGACGTCGAGCGAACGCTGGGCGAACTGCCAGGGGTCGTGAGCGTCACCTTCGAGGACCAGGCCGCCGCACTCGCCAGGTTCCGCAAATTCGCTCCTCAAATGACCGACGTAGAGACCGAGGACATGAACGAGTCGTTTCTCGTCATCATGGAGCCCGGCGCGGACTACAGTCCAGTGATCACAAGGGCGAAGAGCATGCCCGGGGTCTCGAACGCCTTCGAACAGGTTCCTGCTCCGCAGACGCCACCGGCATCCACAAGCCGGCCTGCAGAGTGAAGCCGTCCTCACTGCGCTTGCCGTGCAACCTTCACTTCCCGGGAGAAGGCAGACGAAAACGCCTACGCATCATGCTGCTGGACGCAGAGCGGCAAAGTGAGAGGTGCGGGTCGGGGCCAGTGGCGTTCCGGTCAGCCAGGCGTCGAGCCTGGTGAGGTTCATCGCCGCGGCGATGAGTAGGTGCTGGAGATGGGTCTTGGCGGTCCCGCGGTAGCGGGACCGCCGCAGGCCGAAGCCTTTGACACCTTGGGCGATGGTGCCCTCGATACCTGCCCGGTGAGCGTAGCGTTGCTGCCATTCGTCGGTGCTTTGTCTCCGCCGGGCACGTTGCAGAGCTTCATGCTCCTCTCGCGGGCGCAGGGTGATACGTCGGCCTTTGGTACCACGGGTGCAAAGGTCCCGGCTGGGACAGTCCCTGCAGTCACGCATCGAAAAGCGCACACGAATGACCGGAGTCCCGCCTTGATCGATCTCGCTGGCCCAGGGCAAGCTGGTGGCTCCGGTCGGACAGGTCATGACACGGTTGTCCCAATCGATGGTGAAGTCACTGACGGCGAAGCCGTTGCCCTCGGCACTTTGCCAGGCATTGTCGGGCATCATCGGTCCCAGCAGTTCGATGCCGCGACGATCGGCGCGTGCGAGGTTGTGCGCGCTCATGTAACCCTTGTCGGCCAGATGCACCGCCGGCGTCAGCTTCCGTGAAGCCAGGCACTCCTGAACCTGGCCGGTGGCCTCGTAGTCGCTGCCGGGCGACGGTGCGGTGATCACGTTGGTGATCAGATGTGGGGCGTCGGTGTCGCAGGTCTCGGTGAGGTGAACCTTATAGCCGTCCCAGTGCGAGTCGCGCTTGGTTCCGGATCGGGCGTCGCCGTCGTAGGGCGAGATTTGGCGGAGAGTGCCTGGCGGCTGCTCGTCAGGGGTTCGCCAACGCAGTTGCTCCTCGATGGTGACATACTGCTGGATCCATACGTGGCGCAGGACCTGAACCGCGGGGATGTCGCGCAGCCATCCAGGAGCGCTCTGTGAGTACACCGCACGCAGGACGCCGTTCCCGTCGGCGCCGATCTCGTGGCCGAGCTGGATGCGCTCAGCCTTGTTCTTGGGTAGTCGATAGTCCTCAACGCGGGCCTCGTAGCGCTCGAACCATCCGGGTTCGGCCTGGGCCAGCAGCCAGCCGGGGGCTGCGGCGGCCAGCGCGTTGAGCGCGGCGCGCACCGTTTCATGCACCTGCTCCAGCCGATTCATCGTACGCATGGCCATGAGCACGTGGGTGGAGTCGGTCCGCTGCCGACCGCCAGCGCGAAGCAGCCCGGCAGTTACCGCTCGCTCCAGGATCGTGTCGAGCAGGCTTTGTTCAAGCGACCCTACGACCAGGCGATCCCGGAACTCGCTGAGCACGGAGTAGTCAAAGCCCGCGTCGGTCAGCTCCAGCCCGAGCGCGTACTTCCAATCGATCCGCGCTCGCACGGCCTCGGCCGTCTGCCGGTCGGACAGCCCTTCACCGAACTGCAGGATCGACACCAACGCCAGCCGGGCAGGTGACAGCGCCGGACGGCCACGAGTGGAGAAGGCTACGGCGAAGTCCTCGTCCTGGAACAGGACACCCAACGCATCTCGGATACGGATCGCCAGGCTTCCTTTCGGGAAGGCAGCTCGCGCTACCGCCAGGGTGGCTGCAGGGATCTGATCTGACCCAGTCGAACGTAGCGACACCCACGACTCCATCCGCGAGCGAGAACAACAGAAGCGGCCCCATGATCACATCTGTGATCATGGGGCCGCTTCTGTTTAATCTATTTCGCCAACGGTGTCTCCAGGCGGGGATAGGCGGGGACGGCGCGAAGCGCCTGGTTGAGCGCGGCGATCGCCTCGGGCGGCGGAGGTGTGGCCTGGCGCACCGCCTCCAGGGCTCGCTCCACGTGGCCGCGCAGGTCACGGACGGCGGCCAGGTCGGCGGGCCCGAGAGAGATCTCGGGCAGGGCCAGCTGGCCGGCCTGCTTCGCGAGCCAGGCATGAAGGCCCTCCGCGGTGGCCAGGGCGTCGTGATCGACGCTCGACGGGGTGTGGAAGCGTGTGTTGACCAGGTCGAGTGCGAGGGGCTCGCCCGTCAGCAGATCCATACGCTAATGCTACGGCCCGGCCGTTGACGCATTAGCCGCTTCGTGTCCCGGACCCCGGCGCTGATCGTGCGGTGCGCCGGCGACCCGGCGCCCTCAACGAGGGGGCCATTCACAAGCGGCCCACGTGACGAAAGCCCCACGGTTGCCCGTGGGGCCCGACGAGTGCGGGCGAGGATCCGGCGCGTACGCCGGGCCCTCCACCCCGTCACCCAGGAGAACGGCTATCGGCGGCCGGCACGGCCGTCGTCGTCTTCTCCTGCGCCATAGTCATCGGCGTAATCGGCATAGCGATCCGCCAGCTCATCGTTGAGGTCGTCGGCGTCGTCGTTGCGGCTGGAGTCTCCGACCCCGAGTTCGTCGCGAAGACGGTCAAGATCCGTGCCACCGCTGTTGTACTTCAGCTGGCGAGCAACCTTGACCTGCTTGGCCTTTGCTCGGCCGCGCCCCATTGGCTCGACCCCCTCGTGTGGGGTCGTCCCCGACCCCTCGTCGCTAACGCACCACACACTGACGCCGCCTGACTCCGGGCGTCAGCCTATCGTTCGCCTATTACCGTACCTGTTTTGTGCCCAGCTCGGTACGTCGTATGGGCGCGGGGCGTCACTGGCCCAGCCAAATGGCCCTTATCCGCCCGACTTCCGACATTCTGCGCTCCGCCAGCCTATCTGCTGCAACAGCAGGAGGAACGCCCTCGTCGGCCGCTATCGCGAAAATTTTCAGCGTTGTGTCATAGATCTGAGTCGCCTTGGACCGTGCCCGTTCCATGTCGAAGCCCTCGATCTCGTCCGCGACCTGGATCACGCCGCCGGAGTTCACGACGTAGTCGGGCGCGTAGAGGATCTCACGTTCGGCGAGTTGTTTCTCCACGCCGGAATGCGCGAGCTGGTTGTTGGCCGCTCCGCAGACGATCTTCGCGCGAAGCTCCGTGACCATGTCGTCGTCGAGCACCCCGCCCAGCGCGCAGGGCGCGAAGACGTCGATGTCGCAGCGGGCCAGGGCCCGCGCGTCGGCCACCACGTCGACCTCGGGGCGGCGCACGCGCACGCGCTCGACCGCCTTGGGGTCGACGTCGCAGATCACGACCTCGGCGCCGTCCTCGCGCAGGAGCTCGACCAGGCGGTGACCCACCTTGCCGACCCCTTCGACGCCGACCCTCCTGCCGTGGAGCGACGGCGTGCCGTAGACGCGCTCGGCCGAGGCACGCATGCCCTGGAACACGCCGAAGGCCGTCAGGATGGACGAGTCGCCGGCCCCGCCGTGGGCCTGCGTGCGGCCCGTCACATGGCGCGACTCACGGGCGATGACGTCCATGTCCTCGCTGTAGGTGCCCACGTCGCAGGCGGTGATGTAGCGTCCGCCGAGCGACTCGACGAACCTGCCGTAGGCGCGCAGCAGCGCCTCGCTCTTGTCGCGCGCCGGGTCGCCGATGATGACGGCCTTGCCGCCTCCGAGGTCGAGGCCGGCCAGCGCGTTCTTGTAGGACATGCCCTTGGCGAGGTTGAGCACGTCGGCCAGGGCCGCCTGCTCGTTCTCGTACGGATAGAAGCGGGTGCCTCCCAGCGCCGGGCCCAGCGCCGTGTTGTGGATGGCGATGATGGCACGCAGGCCGCTCTGCTCGTCGGCGCAGAAGACGACCTGCTCGTGCACGTCCTTGTGGGACGCTCCAAAGACGTCGGTCACGGTAGTGACTCCCTGTCCGGTCCACCGCACCTTCGCGGCGGAGATCGCCTAACAGCCTAGTCTCGACAGTGCGCGCGGGTTCGCTTCGTGACACGATGCCTCCGTGCTGCCCTATGCCGCCTACCTCCGCGTCTATGAGCCACTGACCGCGTTCGCCGAGCCCGAGCGCAAGGTATGGGCCGACTACGCCGACTCACGTGACCGCCCGCGGCGCGCGACCGCACTCAATGCGGAGCACGGCGAGTCGGTTCTCCGTCTGCTCGGCATGCCTCCCCAGCCCGTGCCCGCCCAGGAGAGCCCCAACGCCTATCTGCGGCGCGTTGAGGACCGCCTCTACGTTTGCCCATGGCAGACCCGCCTGCGTTCGTGGCTGGCCTTCTCAAGGCTGCGCGGCACCACACCGGCGAAGCTGATGGACCGTCTCGTGCCCAAGGCGATCGCCGAGCAGACCGCCGACGACTTCGATCGCTACAAGCGCAAGGCGGGGTCGTCCGCGCTGCGCACGCACATCCGCACGACGACGTGGCACGTGCCGCCGGCGTGGTTCGTGCCGTTCGACGGCAACGAGCGCTGGCTGGTGCTCGGCGCCGCCGCCCCGGGGCAGGACGTGACGACGACTACGGGGCGTAACCTCATCTACGTCACCTCCATGGCACAGGCCAGGCGGCGGGCGGCGCGGGCGCTCAACGTGCTGCGCCGGCACCTCGGCGACGTCGCCTCCAACTTCGACGTCGAGGACATCGCCAGGTGGTTGGAGGAGTTCCATCCCCACTCGCTGGTGGAGCTCGACTACGGCGGCCTCGTGCGCCTCATGGACGACGACGCGCTGCAGGCGGACCAGTCGGTCGCGGAGCTGTCCGCGGCCCTCACGGGCCTGGACACGGGTCAAGAAGAACTTGCCTACGCCATGTATCAGAGGGTCATCCTGCGGTGGAAGTCAATGCAACAACTGGAATCTGCCAACTGAACCCCAATACGGCCGTCTGACCTGCATAAGTAGGTCACGTCTCGCGGCTGCTCTCTTCTGCGAACTGAGTAGTTTGCCGTTTTCACTGCGATACCACGAACCGTGTCGCTAGAATCACCGAGCGTGACATGGCCACGGGGGCGGGCAGTTGGGTCAAAGAAGGGCTCGCCAATCGCTCTGCGTGGCGGTATGGTCACATCGGGTGATGCCGCATATGGCTCAGAAAAGCCGCACGCTCTGCGCCATAGGGGGACATCCGTGACACGCGCAAAGGCAGTCACAGGATCGCTAAGCCGGTCCACACGGAGGAGAGGCCGCACAAATGTCAGCTCGTACACCCGAGGCCGAGCCGCTGCTCACGCCCGCTGAGGTCGCGACCATGTTCAGGGTCGACCCCAAGACCGTTACGCGGTGGGCCAAGGCGGGCAAGTTGACGTCGATTCGTACCCTCGGCGGTCATCGGCGTTACCGGGAGACCGAGGTCCGCGCACTGCTCGCGGGAATCCCGCAGCAGCGCTCGGAGTAGCCGAGAGGGTCGTCACGGACCTCAGGGGGGTTGAGGGTGGACCAGGCGCGCAACGGGGCCCGGTCCACCGTGTGACGACGTGACGTCGCATGGGAAGTTGGCGCCGCCCGCCCGGCGCCACTCTTCCCCGTTTTCGTCCCCCGACCTTTACGCCAGCCGCTCCAGCAGCCTGGCGACGTCGCCGTCATATGTCGCGGCGACACCGAGCAGCGCGACCATGTGATCGACCAGCATCTTCTCGAGCGTCGGTCGCTCCACGTCGCGATGCTCGAGCCAGTCGAGACCGGCCGTCTCCACGGAGGCGATCCACGACCTCAGGGTCGTGCGCAGCACCGGGCTGGGCTCCTCGACGTGCATCTGCTTCTGGATGAGGCGGAAAAGGCGCCGGCGCACGCCGTCGACGATCTCTCCCACCTCGCCCGCCCTGTTGGCGGGACCGCCGCGCAGGAGCGCGGCGAATCCGGCCGCGTGCTCCTCGACGAAGTCGAAATACCGTTTGAGCCCGGAGGCCAGCTCGTCGAGCGGACTGCCTCCGTCATGCGGCCGCAGCCGGGACTCCAGCTGCTCCGCCGCGCTCCTCAGCGCGGCCACGTAGAGCTCCTGCTTGCCGCCGAAATAGTGGTAGACCAGGGCCCGCGAAGCCCCCGCGGCCGCCGCCACGTCGTCGATCGAGACGTCTTCCGCGTCGCGCGTGCTGAACAGTTCCAGAGCCGCCGCCATGAGCTCCTCGCGCCGCCGGTCGACGCTGAGCCTGCGCCGAGCCGGACGCGCCTTCTCGGCCGACCTGCCTGGTGTCACACCTGCACAGTATCCGACCTGTGCTCCCGCCGATGGCGGCGGTTATTCGGCCAATATCGGGCTCTCTGTAACGGAGGCCGTACCCTGCGGCTAACTCGATCGTTTGGTCAGACAGGTGCCCATATCCGCATCGCGGGGGAGACACATGTCAGGACCGCCCGTCAACACGTCATCCATCGCCGAGCTCAGAGAGGTAGATACCCTGCCTCGGCCCAGACCCACCATCCGCAACGTCGCCGAACGAGCCGGCGTCTCGAAATCGCTGGTCTCACTCGTGCTGCGCGGATCCCCGCACGTGAGCGAGCACCGGCGCCAGGCCGTGCTGCAGGCCGCACGTGAACTCGGCTACCGGCCCAACGCGGTCGCGCGAAGCCTGGTCGAAGGGCGTACCCACCTGGTGGGGGCGCTCGTCGCCAACCTGCACAACCCTTTTTACGCCGAGTTCCTCGACGGACTGCAGGAAAGCCTGCACGGCGACGGTCTGCGCATGCTGATCGGGAACAGCCAGTGGGATCCGGCGTTCGAGGACGAGGCCGTGGAGGCCTTCCTTGAGCTCAGAGTCGACGGGCTGGTCCTGCTGGGAATCGCGCCGACCAGCGAGACGCTGATCGAGGCGACCTCCTACACGCCCACGGTCGTCGTCGGGGAACGTGACATCGAGCTCGACGGCGTCGACATCGTGGTCGACGACGACCAACTGGGCGCCCGCCTGGCCATCGACCACCTGGTCGATCTCGGCCACAAGCGGATCGCGCACATCGAGGGCCCCCGCTCGTCGCGCTGCGAGGGTTACCTCGTCGCGATGCGCAGGCACTCGCTGGCGCCGTACATCATGGTCGAGGCCGCGGACGCGACCGAGGACAGCGGCAGGGAGGCGGCGCTCGCCCTGCTGACCCGCGACCCCAGGCCCACGGCGATCTTCGCGGCCAGCGACGCGGTCGCGCTCGGTGTGCTGTCGGCCGCCGGAGACCTGGGCCTGCGCGTGCCCGAGGACCTGTCGGTGGTCGGCTACGACAACACGCACCTCGCGGCCTCCCGCCACATCTCGCTGACCTCGGTCGACCAGCCCCGCCGAGCCATGGGCAGGTCGGCGGCCGCGCTGCTCAGCGACCGCATCGGAGACCCCGCCAAGAGCTCCCGGCTGCGGGAGGTGCGCTCGGAGCTGATCGTGCGACGGAGCACGGCCCCCGCCTGAGGCGAACGGGTGACCTGCCGCGGCGACCCGGAGCCGCAGCAGGTCTCCTGTTGCCCAAACCTGGGTCAAGCCGCGTGGCGGCGCGCTGACGCGCCGGTTTACTCGTCAGCGTCATGCTAAGAGTGGCCGGTTCGATCCGGTCACTGTCTGATCCGGGGGAACAGTCATGCGTGATCCGGAACTGGTGTCCTGCGCCCAGCGCGCCGCGGCGGAGCTCGAACGCGCCTGGGGCCACTGGCGAACGGGCCGTGGGCGGGGCGGCGACGCCACCGCCGAGTCGGTCGCCAGCTACGTCGCCCACTCGCTCGACCACCCGTGGGGCCGTCCCCGCGTCGTGCTCGGCCTAGACGCCGAGGACGCGCGGGAGCTCGCCGCCCTGCTCGAACGGCAGGAGGTCGGCGAGCGCGTCTGGTGAGAGCACGCCCGGCGAGGACGCGGCACGCAGGCGCCACACTCGGCATATCGGCCGTCCCGGGCGCGGGCCTCGCGTAAGTTGGACGGCATGCGTGCTCTTCCCGTCACGATCCTCGCCGTCTGCGGCCTGATCGCCTCCGCGTGTGGCGGCACCGGCACCGGTGACGCCGCCACAGGTCAGGCCGCCACCACGAGCACGGAGGAGGAGGCTTCCTCCACGGCCCCCGCCAAGACGCTCGATCCCGCCGAGACCGCGGGGCCCGCCGGAACCGCGGGAAGCGCCGAGCGGGCGCGGGAGGCACGGCCGCTCGATGGGAAGGTCGTCGTCATCGACCCGGGACACAACGGCGGCAACTACCGCGCCCCCAAGCAGATCAACCGCCAGGTCGACGTGCTGACCAAGAAGAAGGCCTGCGACACCACCGGCACCGCCACCGACAGCGGCTACAGCGAGGCCGCGTTCACCTGGGACGTGTCCACCCGGATGGTCAGAATCCTCGAGAGGCGCGGCGCCACGGTCAAGCTGACCAGGTCGGGCAACGACGGAGTCGGCCCCTGCATCACCCGTCGCGCCGCCATCGGCAACAAGGCGAAGGCGGACGCCGCGATCTCCGTGCACGCCGACGGGTCCGCGCCCGGCAACCACGGCTTCCACGTCATCATGCCCAAGAAGATCAACGGACCGGTCGACAAGGTGGTCGGCCGTTCGAGCAGGCTCGGCCTCGCCGTACGCGACGCCTTCGCCAAGGGCACGGGCCTGCCCTACTCCACCTACATCGGCAAGAAGGCGCTCGACTACCGCAGCGACCTCGGCGGGCTCAACCTGTCGACGGTGCCGAAGATCTTCGTCGAGTGCGGCAACATGCGCAACGCCGCCGAGGCGGCCAAGTTCAGGCGCCCGAAGTTCCGGCAGAAGATCGCGCTGGCTTTGGCCAACGGTTTGCAGCACTATCTCAAAGCATGATTCCTCACCCTGCGCTGCACAGTGATCTCTCTGTTTCCTGCGATCTGGCCACGGGCGCCACGGTGTCCGGTGACCTGGCCGACGCCGTACGCCTCGCCCTTCCCATGCTCGACCTGCGGCCGGGTGACTCGGGTGAGATCGACGTCCGGCAGGACGCCGCGCTCGGCGAGGAGGCCTACCGGCTGACGACGGGCTCCAGGGGTGTCGAGATCGTGGCCGGCGGGCGCGCGGGCGCGTTCTACGCCGCGCAGTCGTTGCACCAGTTGCTGCCCGACACCTCCTACCGGTTCTCCGAGCAGGCGTCGTGGCCCGTCCCGGGGGTGCGCATCGAGGACGCGCCGCGTTTCCCCTGGCGCGGGCTGCACCTCGACGTGGCCCGGCATTTCTTCCCCAAGCGGGAGTTGCTCCGCCTGATCGACCTCATGGCGGTGCACAAGCTCAACCGGCTGCACCTGCACCTGGTCGACGACCAGGGGTGGCGGGTGGAGAGCCGGGCCTACCCGCTGCTGCACGAGGTCTCCTCGCACCGGCCGCGCACGGCGGTCCACGCCCACGACGAACCGGCGGAGTACGACGACGTCCCGCACGGCGGCTACTACACGCTCGACGACCTGGCGGAGATCGGCGCCTACGCCCGCGCCAGGTGCGTCACGGTCGTGCCCGAGATCGACGTGCCCGGTCACGCCTCGGCGATCCTGGCCGCCTACCCCTCGCTGGGGGCCACCGGCGAGCGTTACGACGTGCTCGACCGGTGGGGCATCTCCCCCGCGATCCTGTCGCCGCTGCCGCCGACCGTCGAGTTCCTCACCACGATCTTCGACGAGCTGATCGGGGCGCTGGGCGAGACCCCCTACGTGCACATCGGCGGCGACGAGGTGGTGCTCGACCACTGGGGCGCCTCCGCGGAGATCACCGCCTACCGTGGCTCCCTCGGCCTGTCCACGTCGGTCGAGCTGCAGGCGTGGTTCCTGCGGCGGCTGGCCGACGCGCTGGCCGAGCGGGGCGCGCGGGCCGCGGTGTGGGACGAGGCGTTCGTCGGTGGCGAGCTGCGCCAGGACACGATCGTCATGCCGTGGCGCGGCATGGGCGTGGGCCGCCGGGCCGCCGCCGCGGGGCACGACGTGGTCGCCACCCCCGTGTTCCCGCTGTACTTCGACTACGCCGAGTCGGGCTCCCCCGACGAGCCGAGGGCCATCGGCGACGCCATCACCGTCGAGGACGTCGCCGCCTTCCGCCCGGCGCCCGGCGACTGGACGGACGACGAGCGGGCCCGGGTCGTGGGCGCGCAGGCGCAACTCTGGAGCGAGCGGGTGCCCGACGCCCGTACGGTCGACTACAAGCTGTGGCCGCGGGCCTGCGCCCTGGCCGAGGTGGCCTGGTCGGGCGGGACCGACGACGGCTTCACGGGCCGCCTGGAGCGGCACCTGGGCCGGCTGGACGCCATCGGGGTGGAATACCGGCCGCTCGCGGGGCCGCACCCGTGGCAGCGGCGGCGCCCGCACCGGCCGAGTCGGATACCGATGTCCGAGCGGATGGCGCACATCGAGGCCATGACGCACGACCCGGAGTCGACCCGGCCCAGCCTGTGAGCGTCGTCGGGTCGTCAGGTCATCGGGGCGCCGGTCTCAGAAGGCCGGGCGGTCGTTGAGTACGCGCTGGAAGAGCCTGTGGTCCTGCCAGCGCCCGTCGATCTCCAGGTAGCGCGGCGCGGTGCCGACAAGTTCGAAACCGGCCTTGCGGAGCACGGCCTGCGAGGCCGCGTTGCCGACCAGGGTGCCCGCCGCGACCCTGTGCAGGCCGAAATCCTGGTCGGCCATCCGGCACACCTCCACGACGGCGCGGGTGGTCAGGCCGCGACCCGCGTAGTCGGCGTCGATCCAGTAACCGAGGTCGCCGTTGAGCCACGGGCCGCGGACGATGTTGTTGAGCGTCATGCGGCCCACGACCCGCTCGGCGTCGGTGAGCAACCACGGCATCGCCCGGCCCTCGCCCTGCTGGGCCAGCAGGTCCTTCAGCCGGTGGAGCTGGCCGGGGAGGGTGAAGAACTCCGCCGGCCTGCGCGGCTCCCATGGCCGCAGGTATTCGCGGTTGCGGACGTAGGCGCGCAGCAGCGGCTCGGCGTCACGGTCGGTGGCCGGGCGCAGGACCACGCCGCCTGGGAGGGGTACCTCTTGGATCACCGTCCCACCTTAGGAGATCCCGCTCACACAGCGGTGTTCTTACGGCGTCAGGAGCGCGTGCAGGCGGTACGGCCGACGGCCTCGGCGATCGAGCTCATGCCGTGGCGGCGCACCCGGCGGGAGAGCTGCCGGTGGATGCGCGAGGCCCACAGCGGGCCGCCGTAGATCCAGCCGGTGTAGCCCTGCACCAGCGTCGCCCCGGCCAGGATGCGCTCCCAGACGTCGTCGGCGTCCTCGACGCCGCCCGCCGACACCAGCGTGAGGCGGTCGCCGACCTTCCCCCGCAGCCGCCGCAGCACCTCCAGCGAGCGGGCCTTGAGCGGGCGGCCCGACAACCCGCCGGTCTCGCCGCCGTGCCTGATCGTGGTGTTGGTCGCGATGATCCCGTCGAGGCCGAGCTCCACCGCCAGGTCGGCGACCGCGTCGACGTCCTCGTCGGCGAGGTCGGGCGCGATCTTGACCAGCAGCGGGGTGCGGCGCGGCGTGCCGTCGGCGACCTCCTTGACCGCGGTCAACAGCGGCCGCAGCAGCTCGACCGCCTGCAGATTGCGCAGGCCGGGGGTGTTGGGCGAGCTGACGTTGACCACCAGGTAGTCGGCCATGGGGGCGAGCTGCCTGGCCGCGGCGACGTAGTCGGCCACCGCCTCGGACTCGGGCACCACCTTGGTCTTGCCGATGTTCACCCCGATGACGACCGGGACGCCGCGCGTGCGGCGCAACCGGCGGGCCGCGGCCGCGGCTCCGGCGTTGTTGAAGCCCATCCGGTTGATCACTGCCCGCTCGCGCACCAGCCTGAACAGGCGCGGGCGCGGGTTGCCCGGCTGGCCGTGCGCGGTGATGGTGCCGACCTCGACGTGCCCGAAGCCGAGCGCGGCGACGCCCTCGGCGCACGCGGCGTCCTTGTCGAACCCGGCGGCCAGCCCCAGCGGGCCGGGGAAGTGCACCCCGAACGCCGTCATCCGCAGGGCCGGGTCGTGCGGTGCGAACGCCCGGTGCAGCAGCCGCTTGAGCAGCGGCAGCCGCGCGAGGAGCGCGAGGGCGCTCACGGTGAGGTGGTGCACGGCCTCGGCGTCGAAACGTCGCAAGACCTGCGTGAACACGAGGCGATACATCACGGGTCAGGCTACCAACCCGGCCTCGTAGGCGATGATCGCGGCCTGCACCCGGTTGCGGACGTCGAGCCGGTTGAGGATGGCGCTCACGTACGCCTTCACCGTGCCCTCGACGATGTGCAGCCTGCGGGCGATCTCGGCGTTGGACAGACCGGCTCCGAGCAGGGCGAGCACCTCCCGCTCCCGGTCGGTGAGGCTCTCGACGCGCTCACGCGCCTCGGCGCCTTTCGCCATCCGGCCGCCCGACAGCTGGGTGATCACCCGCTGGGCGACCTTGGGCGACAGGTACGCCGCCCCCTCGGCCACCGCGTGGATCCCGGCGATCAGCTCGCGCGGGTCTCCCGACTTGAGCAGGAACCCGGCGGCTCCCACGTCGAGCGCCTTGGCGATGTAGTCGTCCTCGCCGAACGTGGTCAGCATCACCACGGCCGCGCCGGGCGCCACCTTGCGCAGCTCGGCCGCGGCGGCAAGCCCGTCGAGCCTGGGCATCCGGATGTCGAGCAGCACCACGTCGGGCCGGTGGCCGATGGCCAGGTCGACGGCCTGTCTGCCGTCGGCGGCCTCGGCCACCACCTCGAGCGACGGGTCGGAGGCGAGGATCGCCCGGACACCAGCCCTGATCATGGCCTCGTCGTCGGCGAGGAGTATGCGGATCACACCTTCTATATTGGCCCCCATGGCACAGGTGAAGGTGTACGGGCGCAGGGACGTGTGGGCGGGCCGGCAGTGTGAGGTGTCGGACCTGATCCAGTCGTGTCTGGTGAGCGCCTGGGGGCTGCCCGAGGACAAGAGGTTCCACCGGTTCCTGCTGCTGGACGCCGACGACTTCGTCTGCCCGCAGCGCGGCGAGGGCTATCTCATCATCGAGGTGGTCTGCTTCACCGGCCGCAGCGACGACGCCAAGCGGGCGCTGATCCGGGAGATCTACGCGAGATCCGGCTATGATCCGGAAAACGTCGAGATCACCATCATCGAGATGCCCAAGGTCAACTGGGGCATCCGGGGAGTTCCCGCCGATGAGCTCGCCCTGCCGTACAACGTGGAGGTCTGACGTGTGGGGTGACGGCGGCCGGACGGTATCGTCCGACTCATGAGCACTCACTATGACGTCGTCGTTCTCGGCGCGGGTCCAGGAGGATATACGGCCGCCGTCCGCGCCGCCCAGCTCGGACTGCGGACCGCGGTCGTCGAGGAGAAATACTGGGGTGGCGTCTGCCTGAACGTGGGCTGCATCCCCTCCAAGGCGCTGCTGCGCAACGCGGAGCTCGCCCACATCTTCAACCACGAGGCCAAGACCTTCGGCATCAGCGGCGAGGTCAGCTTCGACTACGGCGCGGCCTTCCAGCGCAGCCGCAAGGTGGCGGACGGGCGGGTCAAGGGCGTCCACTACCTGATGAAGAAGAACGCCATCACCGAATATGACGGTCGCGGCACGTTCCTGGACGCCAACACCCTCCAGGTGAACGGCGAGACCATCACGTTCTCCCACTGCATCATCGCGGCCGGGGCCACCACCAGGCTCATCCCGGGCACGCAGCTGTCGGATCGCGTGGTGACGTACGAGGAGCAGATCCAGACCGAGAAGCTGCCGGGCAGCATCATCATCGCGGGCGCCGGCGCGATCGGGGTGGAGTTCGCGTACGTGCTGCACAACTACGGCGTCAAGGTGACGATCGTCGAGTTCCTCGACCGGGTGGTGCCGCTGGAGGACGAAGAGGTGTCGGCCGAGCTGGCCAAGCGGTACAAGCGGCTCGGCATCGAGGTGATGACCTCCACCCGCGTCGACGGCATCGACGACTCCGGTTCCTCGGTCAAGGTCACCGTCACCAAGGGCGGCCAGACGCAGGTGCTGGAGGCCGACAAGGTGATGCAGGCCATCGGCTTCCAGCCCCGCGTCGACGGCTACGGGTTGGAGAAGACGGGCGTGGCGCTGACCGACCGGGGAGCGATCGCCGTCGACGGGCGCTGCCGGACGAACGTGCCGCACATCTTCGCCATCGGCGATGTCACCGCCAAGCTCATGCTGGCGCACGCCGCGGAGTCCATGGGCGTCATCGCGGCCGAGACGATCGGCGACGCGGAGACCATGGAGCTCGACTACGTGATGATCCCGCGGGCGACCTACTGCCAGCCGCAGGTGGCGAGCTTCGGCTACACCGAGGCGCAGGCACGCGAGCTGGGTTACGACGTGAAGGTGTCGAAATTCCCGTTCACGGCGAACGGCAAGGCGCACGGACTGGGCGACAGTGCCGGCTTCGTCAAGATCATCAGCGACAACACGCACGGCGAGCTGGTCGGCGCCCACCTGATCGGGCCCGACGTGACCGAGTTGCTGCCCGAGCTCACCCTGGCGCAGCAGTGGGACCTGACGGTGCACGAGGTCGCGCGCAACGTGCACGCGCACCCGACGCTCGGCGAGGCGGTCAAGGAGGCCGTGCACGGCCTCGCCGGACACATGATCAACATGTAGGTCCACGGGGATCGGTACGGCGGGCCGCCGTACCGATCGGCCCGGCCCGGCGGTCTTTTCTCACCAGATCTTCAGAAACCATCCATTTTTCTCCCAGGATGCCTGGAGAGTTTGAAGTCGACCGAAGACCCCCTTCGCATCGGACGGTGTCCCGTATGACCTCCACCCCCGCCGAAGACACCACTGTGCAGGCGGCCCACCGCCGGCGTGCCCCCGCCGGACCCTCGATGCTCAGGCTCGGCCTGCTCGCCCTGGTCGCGATCGGCATCGCGGGCGCGGCGGCCGAGCTCGCCTTCGAACGCCACTGGGGCACCCCGACGCAGCTGATCCCGTGGGTGACGCTGGCGCTGCTGACGGTCGCGCTGCTGCTGGTCGCGCTCGGCGACGCCGCCGGCACGCTGACCGTGGTCCGTGTGCTCGCGCTGGTGGTGCTGCTCGCGGCGGCGTACGGCGTGTTCACCCACGTGTCCGTCAACCACGGCATGGGCGCGATGGACCCCGCGTGGGACTCCATGTCGGCGCCCGCCCAGTGGTGGTCGGCCCTGACGAAGTCGGTCGGGAACGCGCCCCCGCTCGCGCCCGGCATGCTCGCCCAGAGCGCGCTGCTGCTCCTGCTGGCCTCGACGGTCCGGCGGCCGGCGAAGTGAGCCGCCGCTAGCCGAACGGCGCGATGATCTCGCGTACGGCCTCGGCGCACTCGGCGGCGTAGTCGTCGTGCGCGATGCTGCTCAGCAGCTCCCGCAGGTGGAACAGGGACAGGCGGTCGCGCCAGCCCGCCTCGAGACCCGCCGCGTCCGCGTACACCTCGAAGAACCGGTCCGAGGCGGGCGGGCGCGGCGAGCACCACAACATGCTGAGGTCGGCCTCAGCCCAGCTGTAGGAGACAGCGGGGTCGATCAGCGCGGCGCCGCCGGCCCGGCCGGACAGGACGTTCTCGCGCCACAGGTCGCCGTGCGTCAGCACCGGCGGCCGGGGCGGCAGCAGGTCGGGCAGCGCGGCGCAGAGGCGTTCGAGCGCGCGCCGTTCGGCGGCGTCGAAGGCGGCTTCCACCAGTGGTTCGGGGAGCCAGCGCAGGATGCGGCGCTGCGCGAGGAAGGCGTGACCGTCGGAGTGCCACGTGTTGTCCTGCCTCAGGCGCCCGAGCCAACCGTCCCGGTGCCAGCCGAACCGGTCGCCGCGCGTGGTCGTGTGCAGGCGGGGACGTCGCGGGCCAGCTCTTCCCAGAACCGCTCGTCGTCGTCGCGGCGCGGCGGTAACGGCTCCAGCACGAGCAGCCGCGGCGTCACCGCCAGCACCTCGGGCGTGGCGACGCCGGCGACGCGCAGCGCGCGCAGCCCCTCCGCCTCGACCTCGAACAGGTCATCGGCTCCCGCGCGCAACGTCTTGGCGAACACGCGGGAGCCGTCGCGCAGGGTTGCCAGCCCGGCCAGCGCCACCACCCCGCCGTGCGCGGCCTGCGCCGTGACCGCGTCGAACCCGGCCGCGCGCAGCCGGTCGAGAAGGAGGTCCATGAGCGCCCATCCAACCACCCCGGCCGGGTCAGGGTTTGCGGTAGGCGAGCAGGTATCTCCAGAACAGCAGCCGCCGCAGGCGGAAGCCGGGCAGCAGCACGTCCGCCTCCTGGCGGATCTCGGTCAGCGTCATCCGGGACTGCGCGACGGGCGCGGGCGACGGCTCGCCCCTTCCGGTCATGGCGAGCCTGGCCACCGCGTTCACGGGGATGGCGGCCAGGCTCCAGGCCAGGTCGGCGGGCGTCGACTCGCGGTAGCAGCCCAGGATGGCGAGCATGCCGCCGGGAGCGAGCGCGTCGCGCAGCGTGGCGACCGTGCCGAACGGCACGTGGTGGATGCTCGCCAGGCACGAGATGTAGTCGTAGTGGTCCTTGGGCAGCTCGGTCTCCGTGATGTCGGCACAGCGGAAACGCGGCCCCCCGCGACCCGGCGACGCCGCGACGGCGGACTCGATCACCCGCGCCGACAGGTCGACGGCGTCGACCTCCATGCCGAGCTGCGCGAGCCGCAGCGCGAATCGTCCTGTGCCGCATCCGACGTCGAGCGCGGTGCGGCTCTCACGGGGCACCAGGCGGAGGAGCATCCCGTGATAGTGATCATTGTGATCGAAGGCCATGAATGAACTCTGCCAGATTCTCTGGAACGTGAGGAACAGGTTCGCCACGAGACGCGATGCACATGTGGTCAGCATTTTTCCGCGCTTTCCCCGCGAGCGAAAGAAGGGAGTCGGGAAAGACCATTCGAAATCACCGCAATGGCGATGATTTATCAGAGGGTGGCATCGCGGAGCAGCAAGGCGGCCTGGACCCGGTTGGCGCAGCCGAGCTTGGTCAGGATGCGGCTGACGTAGGTCTTGACCGTCGCCTCGCTCATGTGGACGCGCCTGCCGACCTCTGCGTTGGACAACCCTTCCGCCACCTGCCGGAGCACGTCCAGCTCGCGCGGGGTGAGCGCGGCCAGCCGCCTCCCGGCGTCGCGGCCGCGTTCGCCCGCGTCGAAGTCGAAGGAGACCATGCCGAGCACGTGCCGGGTGACCTCGGGGGACAGGTACGCCTGCCCCGCGTGCGCGGCCCGGACGGCCCTGATTAATTCCCCTGGCTCACAATTTTTGAGGACAAATCCGGAAACATTTCGCTGGAGTGCCCGGCGTACGTTCTCCTCGTCCCCGAACGCGGTCAGCATCACCACCCGCGTCTCCCCCATTTCCGCCGCCGCGGCCAACCCGTCGAGCACCGGCATCGCGATGTCGAGCAGCGCCACGTCCACGTGCCGGCGACGGGCGGCGAGCACGGCCGCGCGCCCGTCGCCCACACACTCCACCACCTCGATGTCGCCCGCCGACTCCAGGACGGCGCGGATGCCGGCCGTGATGAGCGGCTCGTCGTCGGCGACCAGCACTGCGATCACGCCGACGCCTCCACCGCGTCCCGTGCCAGCGGCAACATCGCGACCAGCCGGAACTCGTACGGCTCCGCGTGCACGCGCAGCAGCCCGCCCGCCGCGCGCACCCGCTCGGCCAGCCCGGCCAGCCCGGTGCCGCCGGGCCGGCCGGGCGCCGCCGGCGGGGCGGGGTCGGCGTCCGGGTTGTCGGCCCGGTTGTCGGCCGGGTTGGCCACGCCGACCAGAAGGGCGTCCGGCTGCCAGTCGAGCGACACGCGGATGGGTGCGCCGGGCGCGTGTTTGGCGGCGTTCGTCAGGCCTTCCTGGACGACCTGGTGGGCGGCGTGCCCGGCGTCCGGCTCCGCGAACGGCGCGGCCGGGCCCGTACGTTCGACCGTCACCGTGAGCCCCGCCGCGCTGGCCCTGGCCACGAGCTCGTCGATGCCCGCCACGCCCGGCCGGTCCGCGTGGCGCAGCGCGCCGACCACCTCGTGCAGCTCCGCCATCGCCGTACGGGCCGTGCCCGCCAGGCCTCGTACGGCGCCGCGCTGCTCGGCGGGCAGGTCGGCGACCTCCAGCGCGGCCGCCTGCACCGAGACCAGGCCGAGCAGGTGGCCGAGCGAGTCGTGCATGTCGCGGGCGATGCGCAGCCGTTCGCGCAGCCGCTCGCGCTCGGCGGTGAGCTCCCGTTCCCTGCGCTGGTGTTCGCGCTGCTGGGCGAGGTAGCGGCCGGCCAGCACGGGCAGCGCGGTCAGGACCACGACGCGGGCCAGTACCACGAACGGCTCGGCCGCGAGCGAGGCGCGCTGCGCGACCGTCAGGAGCACTCCGAGGTAGGCGACGGTCGCGAGGGACGCCAGGATCAGGCCCCGCCGCGCGGAGATGCGATGACCGGCCTGGTAGCCGGTGCAGACGAGCAGCGCGTACGAGCCGCCGGTCTGCAGGGCCAGGGTCAGGGCGACCAGGAAGGCGGCGAGCGGCCTGCGCGGGGAGGCCGCCATGGCGAGGGCCGTCACCACGGCGTACACGGCCAGCGCCCAGTCGTGCGCCCTGTCCAGCCACAACAGCGCCGTATCGGCGGCCACGACCGCTACAAACCAGGCCATGAACCTCACCCTACTCACGCCCTCGGGTCAACTTTGGAGAACAACCTCCGGCGACTTCCGGCGGCAGACGGGCGGGCCGGCCGCTCCGTAGCGTGTCGGCGTGATCCGTACATTTCTGGCACTCACCGTGCTCACCACACCCGCCCCGGCCGCGCAGAACCTCACGTGGGCGGCCTGCCCCGGGGACACCGCCTCCGAGCTGCGATGCGCGGACCTGCCCGTCGCGCTCGCCCCCGGCAGTGACAGGAAGCTCACGCTCAAGGTGGCCCGGCTGCCCGCGACCGGCGAGAAGAAGGGCACCGTGATGATCAACTTCGGCGGTCCGCAGGGCGACCAGATCGCCATAATGCGGTCCGTGGCGAAGATCTTCACCAGGATCCGGCAGTCCATGGACGTCGTGACATGGGACCCGCGCGGCTACCCCGGGCTCAGCACGCCGGTGCTCCAGTGCGACTGGAGCCTGCTGCGCACCCCCGCCTTCCCGCGTGACCAGGCCGGGCTCGACCGGCTCGCCGCCGCGAACAAGGTCAGAGGTGACCGGTGCCGCGACACGGACCCCGTGCTCTTCGACCACATGGACTCCGCGAGCGACGCCCGCGACGCCGAGGCCATCCGGCGGGCACTCGGCGAGGAGCGGATGAACTTCATCGGCACCTCGTACGGCGGCACCATCGCCCAAGCCTACGCCCGGCAGTTCCCCGCGCGGGTGCGCACGATGTACGTCGACGGCACCGGCAACCACAGCGCCGCGAACTGGGATCGTGAGCTCACCGCCATGGCCCGCGACCGCGAACACCAGATGGACCGCTTCTTCGCCTGGGCGCCCAAGGGCGTGGAGCAGCGCTGGCGCAGGCTGGTCGCCAAGGCCGACAAGGAGCCGATTCCCGCCCCGGAGGTGGACGCCCGCTACGACGGCACGCAGTTGCGCGCTCTCGGCAGCCAGAAGGCCGGACGCGGCCCCGCCGGGTGGGACGCCCTGCTCGCGGCGATCAAGGTGGCGGAGGGCGGCGACGCCTCCGGGTTCGCGCCCGGCGGGCGGAACCCGTACCCCAGTCTCATGGGCGGCGGCGTGAAGGAGTGTCTCGACTTCCCCCGGACCGAGAGCCAGCGGGACCTGGCGCGCACGGTCAGGCGGCTGCGCCAGGTCGCTCCCAACACGGGGGCGGCGTTCCCGATGGCCTGGCACGCCCCGCTCACCTGCGCGGGCTGGCCCGCGCCGGTCGCCAACCCGCCGTCGCCACTGCCCGGGAAAGTGCCGCCGATGCTGGGCGCGGGCACGTGGCTGGACTATGCTCCGACGTCGCGGGTCGTCGAGCAGGTCAAGGGCAGCCGGATGATCAGGTTCGACGGTCCTGGGCACAACCTGTTCGCCGCGATGGCCAACGCCTGCGTCATCGGCCACGTCAGCGCGTACGTCACCACGGGCAAGCTCCCGCCCCGCGGCACCGAGTGTTCCTGACCGGTTGTCGTTTTCACGACATGTCGTTGTTTGCTCACCCGGACCAGCCCTTATGAGCAGGCGCGATGCTCCATTCTCTTGAACGAGTGAAGCCTGGGCCACCCCCACAGACAGATCGGTTCGTTCATGCGATGGATCACCCGCCTGGCCGCCATCGGCGCGGGCCTGGCGATGATTGCCGTACCGGTGCCCGCGCACGCCGTGGCGCCCGAGCCGGCAGCAGGTTCTGACCCGCGCCGGGTGACACTGATCACCGGTGACGTGGTGACGGTCCAGGAGTTCGCGGGCGGCAAGCGCGCGGCGACCGTACAACCAGGCAAGGGCCGCGAGGACGTCAGGTTCTTCACCAAGGAGGAGAACGGCGACCTGGTGGTCACCCCCGCCGACATGGTCCCCTACCTCTCGCGGGGGCTCATGGACGAGCGGCTGTTCTCGGTCAGCGACCTGATCGAGCAGGGGTACGACGACGAGAGCAGCGACGTCCTGCCGCTGATCCTGGCGTACAAGGAGAGCCGGCAGGCCGTCACGCTGAAGAGCGTCAACGCGCGGGCCCTGCGGGCGGACAAGGACGCGCTGCCCGTGCTCTGGGGAGCCGAGCGCTCCGGTGACGAGCCGCGGCTGCGCGACGGGCTGGCCAAGATCTGGCTCGACGGGAAGGTCACCGCGTCGCTGGAGCACAGCGTTCCGCAGGTGGGGGCGCCGCAGGCCTGGCAGGACGGGTACGACGGCAAGGGCGTGAAGGTCGCCGTCCTCGACACCGGGATCGACGAGTCGCACCCCGACGTCGCGTCCAAGGTCACAGGGACCCGCAACTTCACCGACGACCCCTCGGCCAAGGACGAGCACGGCCACGGCACCCACGTCGCCGCCACGGTAGCGGGCACCGGCGAGGCGTCCGGCGGGCTGCGCAAGGGCGTCGCGCCCGGCGCGGAGCTGGTCATCGGCAAGGTGCTGGACGCCAACGGCAACGGCTCCGAGTCGCAGGTGCTCGAAGGCATGGAGTGGGCCGCTCGGGAAAGCGGTGCCGACATCGTCAACATGAGCCTCGGCGGCGGCCCCACCGACGGGACCGACCCGCTCAGCAAGGCGGTGGACGTGCTGACGGAGGAGACCGGCAGCCTGTTCGTCATCGCGGCGGGCAACGAGGGCGACGACTACACGGTGGGCTCGCCGGGAGCCGCCACCTCCGCGCTGACCGTCGGCGCGGTGGACGCGAACGACGCGCTGGCGCCGTTCTCCAGCCGCGGCCCGCGCCTGGACGAGGCGCTCAAGCCCGACATCACCGCCCCGGGCGTGGACATCGTCGCCGCGCGGGCGGCGGGCACCGAGCTGGGCACGCCCGTCGACGACCGGTACACCAAGCTGTCGGGCACGTCGATGGCCACCCCGCACGTGGCGGGCGCGGCGGCCGTGCTGGCGCAGCGCCATCCCGAGTGGAAGCCCGGGCAGCTCAAGGACGCGCTGGTGTCGACGGCGAAGACCGTCGAGGGGCAGACGCCGTACGAGCAGGGCGGCGGCCGTCTCGACGTGGCCCGCGCCGTACGGCAGGCGGTCACGGCCACGGCGTCGCTCAGCATGGGCGTGTTCGAGGACGACGGGACCGACATCCCCGGCGGCACCATCACCTACACCAACACCGGCGAGGAGCCCGTCTCGCTGACCGTCGCCGCGACCCTGGGCAACCTGGACGGCGACGCCCCCGGAGAGGGCGCCGTGAACCTGTCGGCGACGACCCTCACCGTGGACGCCGGGGCGAGCGCCACCGTCGAGACCACCGTGGACCTGACCAAGCTCGTGCACGGCAGGCACGTCGGCCACGTCACCGCCACCGCGGCCGACGGCTCGGTGGCCGCGCACACCACGCTCGCGCTGACCCGGCGCGGCAAGATGCACAAGGTGCACTTCACCGGCATCGAACGGGACGGCAGTCCCGCCCGCGTGCCGCTGATCACGATGTACGGAGCCGCCGCCAGGGACGACGCCTACGGTTACATCCTGCGCGAGCACGAGGGCTGGACCGTGGAGGTGCCGGAGGGCACCTACCACATGCAGGCGATCATGGGCGAGACGCACGACGAGTTGCCCGTCGACTCCCTCGTCGTCAACCCCGAACTGCCGGTCACCTCGGACATGGAGGTCGTGCTCGACGCCAGGACCGCCGTACCGATCGAGATCAGAACCTCCCAGGAGGTGATACAGGAGGGCATCTCCACCTACTTCACCCACCGCACGTACGGCTCCCGCAAGATCACGTCGAGCGCGATGAACTTCCCCTCGGTCGACGGGCTCGCGGTCACCCCCACCGCGCCGGTGCGCAACGGCACCTTCGAGTTCTCCTCGCGCTGGCAGCTCGCGGCGCCCCGGGTGAGCGCCCGGCTGGGCCGCGACCCGCTGGTGGTTCGCCCCACGATCCGCTCGCCGGAGATCGACGGCAGGAAGCGCTGGAAGCTGGTCGACGGCGGCACGGGCGACGTGGGCGGGATCGACGTCAAGGGCAAGGCGGTCGTCATCACCAGCGCGACGTTCGGCGACTGGACAAGCAAGCTGAAGGACATCGCCGCGGCCGGCGCGGCGGCGGTGGTCGTGGTCGGGCCCGACGGCAGGGCCATGTGGCAGCCGTGGACGCCGGTGGGCGACCGCGACCCGCTGCCCACGCTGATGATCACGCACGACCGCGGCCAGGTGCTGCTGGACGAGGCCCGCGCCGGCCGTGCCACGCTCGACGTGACCGGCCAGTT
This sequence comes from Nonomuraea sp. K271, assembly GCF_009908215.1. NCBI lineage: Bacteria > Bacillati > Actinomycetota > Actinomycetes > Streptosporangiales > Streptosporangiaceae > Nonomuraea > Nonomuraea sp. K271. The sequence goes on from NZ_JAAAHR010000049.1 coordinate 40,745, forward strand.
CGCGACCCCCTACCTGTACGAGGTCATGCAGGTCTCCTCGGGCCGGGTGCCCGACCGGATCGTGCACGAGGTCAGCTGGCGTAACACCGCCAGGGTCGACACGAGCTACCAGGAGTCCGGCGGCGGCTCGTACGGCAAGGACCAGCGGTTCGGGTGGCGGCCGTGGCAGACCTACGACCTGGGCCGGCAGATGGAGACCCAGCGCGTGGTGCGCACGCCGCTGCGCAGGGCCGAGTACGTCAGCTCGGGCGACACCCAGTGGCAGCACGTGGTCCAGCACACGCTCACGTGGGAGTCGTCGAGCCGGCTGCGCGGGGGCCTGACCGACCGGCCCAGGACGTACCGGGCGGGCGAGATCGCCAGGGAACGGTGGTTCGCCCCCGTCGTACGCCCGGCCGCCACGGAGGCCACGCGCACGGGCGACGCCCTGTCGGTGCGGGTGCCGGAGTTCGTGGACGCCGACGGCCACTACGGCTACGCGGGCGACAGCAACGACAAGGACACCACCGCGGCCAGGGTCTACCGCGACGGCGAACTCGTCGAGGAACGCAAGAACCTGCGGGGCGACATCGCCGCCGTCCAGGGCGACGCCGAGTACCGCCTGGAGCTGTCCACGACGCGCACCTCGGAGGAATGGCGCTACGCGACGGCCACCGAGAGCGCGTGGACGTTCAGGTCCGCCCGGCCGGAGGGCACGCAGCGGCTGCCGCTGCTCGGCGTGGACTACGACGTGCCCGCCGACCTTGAGGGCAAGGTGCACCGTACGCTGCCGGTCGCGCTGGGCTTCACCGCTCGCGAGGCGAGGAAGCTCACCGCGGAGCTGTCATACGACGACGGCAGGACCTGGCGCAGGCTGGCGCTGCTCCCCGTGGGGCACGGCCGGTACAAGGCACTGGTCTCCCACCGCAGGACCGGCACAGGAGTGTCGCTGCGGGTCACCGCGACCGGCGCCTCGGGCGAGCGGTTCGAGCAGACCGTCACCCGGGCGTACGGGGTGAAGTAGCTACAACCAGCGCTCGCGGGCCGCATGCCAGGCAAGTTGCATCCTGGTCTGCGCGCCCGCGAGCCGCATCAGGTGGTAGACGCGGCGCTGCACCGTACGCAGGCTGAGCCCGAGCTGGCTGGCGATCGACTTCTCCGGCACCCCGGCTACCAGCAGCGAGAGCAGGTAGAGCTCGTCGGCGTCCAGCGGGCAGCCGGGCGCGGTGTCGGTGACCTGGCCGTCATCGAGGAACCTGATCGGCGTGGCCCGCTCCCACTGGGCCTCGAACAACGCGATGAGCGCCTCCAGCAGGCTGCTCCCCCGTATGAGCGCGGCGGTCGGCTCGGTGGTGCGGCCGGCGTACTGCACGAGGGGCAGCAGGGCGGTGGAGCGGTCGGCGATCATCATCCGCACGGGCAGGAAACGCACGGCCCGCGCCTGCTCGCCCAGTTTGATGCCGAAGGCCACGTTGGCCACCATCCCGGGCTCCTCCAGCAGGGCCCGCTCGTAGATGACCCGGTAGGCCACGCCGCGGCCGAGCGCCTCGAGTTCCTCGGTGTTGTCCGTCGAGGGCATCACGACGTGCCCCGCGCGGCAGAAGTACATGACCTCCTCGCGGGCGCTGTCCTGGAGGTGGCGTACCTGCTCGCGCAGCGCGGCCCGGCTGGGCAGCACCTCGATGAGCCGGTCGGCGTCCCTGCGGCGCAGGCTGGCGCGGTATTCCTCGGCGAGCTGGTCGACCGCCTGCCGGGCCCAGTCGATGGTCTCCTGCCGGCGCACCAGCCGCGGGCCGAGCGCGACCTCCGGCGCCACCGGCGCGAACCTGCGTCCCGTGCTGCCCTCGATCTCGCGGACGAGCCCCATGCCCGCCATCGCCTCCAGCGCGGCGGTCGCGGCCTCCCGGGTGAGGTCCAGTTCCTCGGCCAGGCCGGCCAGGTCCGCCTCACCGGCCCGTACGAGTAACCGGTACGCCCGTTCCTCCACCTCACCCAGCCCGGCAACCTCCAGCATGCCCCCATGATGACATGCCTACCAAAGGGCATATATGCCCACATATGCCGCAGCGGCACGAACGTGCTGCCGTCCGTCTGCCCTTGGCGGGCACCATGACCTGGGCGTCCTAATGAGTGCTCACGGGGGCACGCGTGCCGTACTCATCCCGATGCTCGACAGCCGCTTGACCTGACGGGAGCCCTGCGGCGCGAACGCCTGCCCGGTCGTGCCCTGCGAGATCACGGGGATGTCGGCCCCGCCGGCGTCACCGTACCCCCATTCCAGCAGCTGCGTGACGTCGAACAGCCACCGGTCGAGCACCCCTTGAGCGAGCAGCGGCTCCGCGTCGTCACGGGCGTAGCGCCTTCATCGTGGCAGCTGATCCGTCCACTTTCCGCTATCCCGTTGGGGCCCACATCGCCAGCAGGCTCATGGCCGCCTCGTCCACGCTCAGGTCAGTGGTGTCCAGTCGCAGATCGGCCCCGGCCACCGACTCCTGCTCCTTGTGCAGCAGCGCGAACTCGTCCCAGGTGAGATGGATCGGCCTCCCCATGGCCCGCTCCCGCGCGCACTCGTACGCCACCTCCAAGCGCACCACCAGCACGTCCTCCAGGGACGCGCGATACACCGCCAGGGTCTCCTCGTCGAGCGCGTCGGTCACGACGACGTCCATCCCTGCGGCGGCGAAGTTGCCGGCCAGGCCGCACGCGTTCACCGCGCTGAGCCGCCGCTGCCTGCGCCCCTCGGCGCCCTTCCAAGGGGCGACCGCACCGGCGAGCACGAGCTGACGTACGTCGTCCACGTCGATGAAGGCGCAGCGCGCGCGTGCCCGCGACCCGCCGCCCCAACGTGCTCTTGCCCGCCGCCGGAGGCCCGGACAACACCAGCACCCGCATTCCCGCGTCCTCCTCGGCGCCCTGAGGGGCCAGTAGCATGTCCGCCATGCATCCCCCGGCCTGCACACCCCATGGAACCAGCCACCGCCCGCGCCCCTCCCGCCCGGCGGTCAGGCGCACCTCGTCCTCGACGTGAAGCGGCACTGGGCGACCGTCATGTTCGCCTTGATCACCCCGTGGATCGTCCTGAACGGGCGGCCGACGCAGGGCCGGTGGGGCCGCAACGTGATCCCCCTTCCTCCTGGGCAGTATCACCTTCACGTCCACCTGCCCTACCTGCTCCCGGCGCAGATCGGCCCCGCGGACCTCACGCTCTGGCTCCAGCCCGGGATGGCGTCCGAGCTCGAATATCGCGCCCCCGTATGGGCCTACTCCCGAGGCGCCCTCGGCCCCGCCCCCAACCCTGGAACGGCAAGGGCTGCATGATCCCCCTTGTGGTGGTGGGAGGCGGCATGGTGGTGTTCCTGCTCTTCCTGATCTTCGTCACGGTACTTTCCCTGGTCTAGCCGTCGCGGCCGGGCTCCTGCTTCCGGTCGCCCAGGACCTCCAGGTAGTGCGGGTTGTACATGATGCCCAGCACGTTCCCGAACGGGTCGACCACAGAAGCGGTCACGAACCCCGATTCCCTCGGAGTGATCGGCGTGTACTCCTCGGCTCCCATCGACAGGAGCTTCTGGAACGTCGTTTCCACGTCGTCGACGTGCCAGTACATGACGGCTCCGCCGGGACCGGACGCCGCGCCCACCGGCGCGAACCGGCGGTCGATCAGCCCGAGTTCGTCCTGACTGTCGCCGATGCGGAACTCGACGTAGTCGGGCGGTCCCTCGATCGGGCGCGCGAAGTACGGCTCGACCTTCAGCAGTTCCGCGTACCACCGCGTGGCCGCCTCCATGTCGTCCGCCCAGTAGCTGATCGTGGCAAATCCTCGCAACATTCCCTACGCCTTCCTTCGGTCGGTGACGAGAGAACCATCCTGTCGCCTAAAGTGCTCATCAACTGAGCACTTTTCTGGAGGAAAATGCGCGCCGACCGTCTCGTCGCCGCCCTCTTGATCATGCAAGCCCGCGGCAGGGTGACCGCCGCCGAGCTGGCCGACGAGCTGGAGGTGTCAGTCGCCACCGCCCGCCGCGACCTGGAGGCGCTGTCCGCGGCGGGCATCCCGGTCTATCCCCAACCCGGACGCGGTGGCGGCTGGTCCCTGCTCGGCGGTGCCCGCACTGACCTGTCCGGCCTTTCGGCCGTCGAGGCTCAGGCGTTGTTTCTGCTCGTCGGCCCGGCCGCGGCCGTCTCCGACGAGGCCAAGGCGGCACTGCGCAAACTTCTGCGGGCACTGCCACAAACCTTCCGCGCTGACGCCCAGGCCGCCGCCGATGCCACGATGAACGACCCCACCCGGTGGGGCGACCGCGACCGCCGCCGCCCCACGACGGTCGACCTGCTGCAGGCCGCCGTCATCCGCAGGCGCAAGGTCCGGCTCGTCTACACGGACGGCACCCGAAAGCGAACCGAACGGCTTGTCGACCCCTGGGGCGTCGTCGACAAGGACGACATCTGGTACCTCCTCGCCGGAACCGAACGAGGGCAGCGCACCTTCAGAGTCGACCGGATCATCACAGCCGACCCCACCGACCAGCCCGCCGAACGCCCCGACGACTTCACCCTCCACGACGCCTGGCAACACGTCGTCGACGAGGTGGAGCAGCGACGTTCACGCATCTGGGCGACCGTCCTCATCGAGGCCAAATTCGTACCGGTCCTGCGAAACCAGTTCGGCCGGCATTGCCGTACCGACGCCGAACTCGACCACGGCCGTGCCCGCGTACACCTCGCCGCACCGACTCCACTGGACATCGCCCGGAACCTCGCCGGTTGGGGTGCCGCGATCGAAGTGATCGACCCACCAGCCGTGCAGGCCGAGCTGGCGCGGATCGGCGCCGAACTCACCGCCCGTTACACCGGCGAACCTGCCCCCGGCGGGCCGCATCAGACCACGCACACCCCATGACCGACTCCCGACGCGCTTTCCTTGACCGGCCGACACGCGCTGGGGTCTTACGTGGCCGCGTCCCACGCATACGCATGCCATTGCCTGCTGTCGTCAGCACAACGAAAACGCCCCGGAGCGATCATCGCTACGGGGCGTTGTTGCTGGTCTTATGAGGTGGTCAGGGGCGGGGTCGAACCGCCGACCTTCCGCTTTTCAGGCGGACGCTCGTACCAACTGAGCTACCTGACCCAGAGCGGTCCTGACGGGACTTGAACCCGCGACCTCCACCTTGACAGGGTGGCGAGCACTCCAAACTGCTCTACAGGACCTTGCGTTTCTTGCTGTTTGCGCTCGCTTAGCTTACCAGCTTTCCGGTGATCCTCGACCAGCCGTTTTCCGGTGTTGCCAGGCGCTCGCTGTGCCCCCAACGGGATTCGAACCCGTGCCGCCGCCTTGAAAGGGCGGTGTCCTAGGCCGCTAGACGATGGGGGCTCAGGATTCCCTGTCGCCTTCCGTCGGAGACCTCTGAAGCATAGGGGACGATTGCCTCTGATGCCAAAGCGGCGAACCGGCGGTCGGCGTCTGTGTGCCAGTGACGGATCCCGTTGGCGACGGGGCGTTCGCTGGCTCTGGAGAAATCATACGGTCTGGGTCGGCCTCCACGTGACGTTGGATGTAAACCGACTGCTCCCCCAGCCCGCCGAGGGTGATGTCGTCCCAGGCCTGCAGGCGTTTCGTCTCCTTGTCGAAGTACAGGACCGAAGCCTGGACGGGGGTCGGCTCGGCGTGTTCCAGCGCGCGCAGGCCGGCCCCTCCCGTGGAGCCCTGGACGAGCATGCGGGTGCCGGAGCGGAACATCGTGGTCCTGCGGTCGTGGGTGTGACCGGCGAGGATCATGGGGGCGGCTCCGGAGAAGCCCTTGGCCACGTCGGGGTCGTGGACGGCGATCAGGTCCGGCTCGTCGACGTTGGGCAGGTGGGAGCGGGCGTACTCGTCGAGGGTGCCTGGCTCGGCGGAGACGGGCACGGATTTGTCCGGGGTGAAGCGGGGATCGCCCAGGCCGTAGATGTTCAGCCCTTCGACGGTTTTGGTCTTGTCGTCCAGGACGATGGCGTTCTTCTGTTTGGCGACCGCCTTCTGGGTGGTCATCGAGTCGTGGTTGCCGCGGACGAAGACGTACGGGAGCCCGAGCCGGCCGATCTCGTTGACGAATTTGTTCTCGGCCTTGGTGCCGTGGTCCGAGATGTCGCCCGTATCGATGATCATGTCCACGGCGAACTGGTCTTTGAGTGACCGGATGACGTTCCAGGCGATGGGGTTGATATGGATGTCCGAAACGTGGAGTACTCGAACGGTTTTAGGGTCGGCCTCGTACAACGGCAGCGTCGAGACGGTGTCGTAGAGCTTGGAGACGTTCGTCACCAGTTTGGTGAGCTGCGACCGGTACGACTCGAAACGCGTCACGATCGACTCGGCACTGCCCACCAGGGACGGCGCCGCGGCGACCAGGCCCGAGTAGCGCGGCTCGACGAGCGAGTCGGGGCGGAAGGTGAGCGCGGCGAGCGCTCCCGTGCAGGCGAGCGCCACGGAGGCGGCCAGCAGCCCCACCAGCGCCACGCGCGGCCTCCTGAACACCATCAGGACCGCCACCAGCGCCCCCGCGCCCGCGCACAGCAGGGAGCGGATGACCAGCGCGCGCACGCCGTCCAGCAGGTCGGTCTCGATCAACGCCGGCAGGCGGTCGGCCAGCCGGGGGTCCTCGAGGAGGGCTCGGGCGCGGTCCTGGTCGATGTTCTCGAGCGTGATGCGCAGCCTGAGCGGCGCCGCGTGCGTGCGGAACGTGAGCGTGCCGAGCGGGCTGGCGTCCACGACGGTCTCGCCGCTCCACGCCGGCCGCAGCGACATGCCCGTCTCCACGGGACCGATCTCGGCGCGTACGGTGCCGCTGAAGAAGATGCCCAGCCAGGCGCCCACAGCGGCGACGAAGAGCACCGCGACGGCTTTCGAGGCCCTCGACCGGATGGCTGCCTTTGACCAGTGGACGAACTTCATACCGTTTCTTGCATACCTGAGAGGCGGGGCACAATGGCAAGTGTGATCGAGGTAACCCGGGAGAAGTTCGAGGAACTCGTGGCCGAGGCATTGGACACGATCCCCTCAGACCTCACAGGCACCATGAGCAACATCGTCGTCACCGTCGTCGATGATCCACCAGAGCCCGACCTGCTCGGCCTGTACACCGGCATCCCCCTGACGGAACGTGGCGACTGGTACTCGGCAGTTCTTCCCGACCGCATCGAGATCTACCGCAATGCGATATGCCAGATCTGCGACACGGAGGAGGACGTGATCGAGGAAGTCCGCATCACCGTCGTCCACGAGATCGGCCACCACTTCGGCATGGACGACGCCAGGCTGCACGAACTCGGCTGGTAACCCTTTGCTTCCGGTTGACTTCTTTGGGTTGCGGCTTGCCATTGTGTTCGGCAACCTTAGGTGACATACCGAACACAGTGAGTCAGGCACCGCGGAGTCCAATGGGGGCCATGCGAGCGCGACGGCTGCCAGGACGGCATCGGCGTGCCGAAGGACAACAAGCCACATATCGAGAAGTCATCGCAATCAAGGAGTTCCGGGCACTCTGGTACGGCCAGGGCCTCTCACTCCTCGGGGACCAACTCGCCCAGGTGGCGCTCGCGGTGCTCGTCTACGACCGCACCGGCTCGGCCCTGGCCACGGCCGCGGTCTACGCGCTGACCTACCTGCCCTCGATCGTGGGCGGGCCGCTGCTGGCGGGCCTGGCCGACCGGTTCGCGCGCAGGGGCGTCATGCTGACCTGCGACCTCCTCAGGGCCGCGCTCGTGGCCGTGATGGCCGTGCCCGGCATTCCGTTCTGGGCGTTGTGCGCGCTGGTGTTCCTCGTGGTGCTGCTCAGTGCGCCCTTCTCGGCCGCGCGGGCGGCGCTGCTGCCCGAGGTGCTCGAAGGCGACATGTACGTCATCGGCTCGGCCCTGCAGAACATGACGAACCAGGCCGTGCAGATGCTCGGGTTCGCGGCCGGCGGTGCGGTGATCGCCACCATGGGTCCCTATCGCGCGCTCGCCCTCGACGCCGCGACGTTCCTCGGCTCCGCGTTGATCCTGGTCACCGGCGTACACCGCCGCCCCGCCGCCCACAACGACGGCGCCAGACCGTCCATGTGGACCATGACGAGAGCCGGGGCCCGGCTCGTGTTCGGGTCGAAGAAACTGCGGACGATTGTCCTGTTCGCCTGGTTGTGCGGCTTCTACATCCTGCCGGAGGGCCTCGCCGTCCCGTACGCGGCCACCCTCCACACCGGCGCCCTGCCGGTCCCGGTGATCACCGGGCTGCTCATGGCCGCCATGCCGACCGGGACGGTAGTGGGGGCGTTCCTGTTCAGCAGGTTCGTGTCGCCGCCGCATCGGCTGCGGCTCATGGGGTGGATGGCCATGCTCAGTTGCGCGCCCCTGATCGTGACCGCGCTGCGGCCACCGCTCGCCGTGGTGCTCGCGGCGTGGGTGTTGTCGGGCGTCGGTGGGGCGTACCAACTCGCGGCCAATGCCGCTTTCGTGCAGAACGTGCCGGCCGAACGGCGTGGTCAGGCGTTCGGCCTCGTCCAGTCGGGGCTGATGGCCGTACAGGGGGCCGGGATCCTCGTCGGAGGGTTCGCGGCGGAGAGACTCGGTCCTGAGCCGGTGGTCGCGCTGGCGGGGGTTGCCGGGCTGATCAGCGCCGCCGTGCTCGCCATGGTCTGGACCGAGTCCCCTGGTGAGGCCCGCGTGCCCTCATGATCACGGCTGGGGCTTGTGGTCGCCGCTGTTCCAGTCGGTGTGCGTACTCGTGCTGCGGTTCTGCTGCTTGTTGACCAGGTCCTGGACGATCGAGGTCTCGGCCTGCTCGTCGGGGATGAGGAGCCAGCCGATCACGTACACGCCGACGCCCAGCCCGCCGAACAGCGTCGCGATCGCCAGCGCGATCCGTACCATGTTGGCGTCGATCCCCACATACTCGCCGACGCCGGCGCACACGCCCGCGACGATCCGGCCTTTGTGAGTCCTGCGCAGCTTCTTGACGTTGCCGTAATCGTTCATGCCTCAAGACTGCCCTGCAGGCCGGTGTTAGCACATCCGGATTGTCCCTGGTAGAACCCTGGTAGTCCCTTACGCGACGAGAGGACCCCTGCGATGGACGACCTGCTGCGCCTGGACGACCGGCTCACCGCAGATCAGCGGCTCATCCGCGACACGGTCAAGTCCTTCGTGTCCGACCGCGTCCTCCCGCACGTGGGCGACTGGTTCGAGGACGCCACATTCCCCGCGCGCGAGCTCGCGCCCGCCCTCGGGTCGCTGGGCGTGCTCGGCATGCACCTGGAAGGCTACGGCTGCGCCGGCACGGACGCCATGTCGTACGGGGTGGCCTGCCGCGAACTGGAGGCCGGCGACTCCGGGCTCAGGTCGTTCGTGTCCGTCCAGGGTTCGCTGGCGATGTTCCCGATCTGGCGGTACGGCTCGGACGAGCAGAAAGAAGAGTGGCTGCCCAGGATGGCCGCCGGAGAGGCGATCGGCTGCTTCGGCCTCACCGAACCGGACCACGGCTCCGACCCCGCCAACATGCGCACGTACGCCAAGAAAGACGGATCCGACTGGATCCTGAACGGCGCCAAGATGTGGATCACCAACGGCTCCATCGCCGACGTCGCCGTCGTCTGGGCCCAGACCGACGAAGGCATCCGCGGCTTCGTCGTCCCCCCCTCCGCCCCCGGCTTCTC